>NZ_JBFTLX010000171.1:0-14912 GCF_056396665.1 Cupriavidus sp. 05T313
GCCCCGGGCTGGTGAATGGCAGCAAAAACGCAGCACGCACGGTATCGCCCGCGCAGGAAGTCGCCCAAAGGCAACTTCGGCGCTGACGGCGGTCACGTGGGAATGTAGTGTTCAGGTAGAACAGAATTTGATAGTGGATGCCCTCCCGGCATCCACTCTGGTGAGAGAAGTCCCGCCCGCACCGGGAAACGGTGCCGCCGGCATGCTTCCAACGCCGCCTGACTAGTTATACCGGCGCCCGGTCGCAGAACTCCAAGAAGTAGTAGGTGCGCCCGCCAGGAGATGTCAGGTAGCGAAGCAGCATTGCCGTGACGACAAACTTGCTCTTTGACGCGTCTAGGCCTTCCGCGGCCGGCCGCGATGCGACGGCGCCCCTTTGCGCCCGCGTTGCCGCCATGCCAGCCGGAAACCCGCCGGATCGCTGCGAAGAGCAGCTTGCCGGCGTTCTCTCCGACCATGCGGACGGCGCTTTCGACGTCGTTACCTCTCTTTCACCCGCGCCCAGCCGGCCGCGCCCATTTGCGCGCCGGCGCTTTCGGCAATTCTCGCGCCCTCACTCGCTCCCTCGCGTGCTCCACGGAACGCCGCGGGCACCGCATGCCGGTGCAATCCTCGGCATTGAGTGAGGTAATGCGATGAAACGCATGCTTTTTAACGCGACGCAGCAGGAAGAATTGCGCGTCGCCATCGTCGACGGTCAGAAACTGATCGATATCGACATCGAAGCTGCCGGGCGCGAACAGCGCAAGGGCAACATCTACAAGGGTGTCATCACCCGTATCGAACCGTCGCTGGAGGCCTGCTTCGTCAACTACGGCGAAGAACGCCATGGCTTCCTGCCCTTCAAGGAAGTGGCGCGCGCCTTCTTCAAGGAAGGCGTGGACGTGCGCAACGCACGCATCCAGGACGCGCTGCACGAAGGCCAGGAACTGATCGTCCAGGTGGAAAAGGAAGAGCGCGGCAACAAGGGCGCGGCGCTGACCACCTTTATCTCGCTGGCCGGCCGCTACCTGGTGCTGATGCCCAACAACCCGCGCGGCGGTGGTGTATCGCGCCGCATCGAGGGCGAGGACCGCCAGGAACTGCGCGAGACCATGGGCCAGCTGACCGTGCCCGAGGGCATGAGCATCATTGCCCGCACCGCCGGCATCGGCCGCTCGGCCGAAGAGCTCCAGTGGGACCTGAACTACCTGCTGCAACTGTGGAAGGCCATCGACGGCGCCGCCGGCGACAACAAGGCCCCGCTGCTGATCTATCTCGAATCCAGCCTGGTGATCCGCGCCATCCGCGATTACTTCCAGCCGGATATCGGCGAGATCCTGATCGACACCGACGAAATCTACGAGCAGGCCCGCGCCTTCATGAGCGTGGTCATGCCCGACAATATGAACCGCGTGAAGAAGTACCGGGACGATGTCCCCCTCTTCTCGCGTTTCCAGATCGAGCACCAGATCGAATCGGCGTACTCGCGCATGGTGATGTTGCCCTCGGGCGGCGCCATCGTGATCGACCATACCGAGGCATTGGTATCGGTGGACGTGAACTCGGCCCGCGCCACCAAGGGCGCCGACATCGAGGAAACCGCGCTGCGCACCAACCTCGAAGCCGCCGACGAAATCGCTCGCCAGTTGCGCCTGCGCGACCTGGGCGGCCTGATCGTGATCGACTTTATCGACATGGAAGCCAGCAAGGCGCAGAAGGACGTGGAAACGCGCCTGAAGGATGCCCTGCGCCATGACCGCGCCCGCGTGCAGATGGGCAAGATCAGCCGCTTCGGCCTGATGGAACTGTCGCGCCAGCGCCTGCGCCCGTCGCTGTCGGAAGGCTCGCACATCACTTGCCCGCGCTGCAACGGCACCGGCCATATCCGCGATACCGAATCTTCCGCCCTGCAGGTCCTGCGCATCATCCAGGAAGAAGGGATGAAGGAAAACACCGCCGCCATCCACTGCCAGGTACCGGTGGAAGTGGCAGCGTTCCTGCTCAACGAGAAGCGCCAGGACATCAACCTGATCGAAATGCGGTTCAAGGTCAATGTGCTGCTGATCCCCAACAAGCACCTCGAGACCCCGCACTACAAGCTGGAGCGCCTGCGTCACGACGACCCGCGCCTGGAAGACAGCACCGCCAGCTACAAGATGGCCGAGGCTGCCGCCAAGGAACTGGAAGCCGACACCAGCTACAGCAGCCGCAAGAAGGAAGATGCCAAGCCGCGCCAGGAAGCTGCGGTCAAGGGCATTACCCCAGAACAGCCAGCGCCGGTTTCGGTACCGCGCGCCGAGCGCGCGCCGCGCCCGGAAGCCGCTCCCGCACGTCCGGCACCGGCCACCCAGCCGGTGGTCGGCGGCGGCTTCATGGGCTGGCTCAAGAGCCTGTTCGGCGCCAAGCCGGCAGCGCCCGCCGCCGAACCGGCCAAGCCGGTGGACGCGGAACAACGCAGCGCGGAGAGCCGTCGCGAGCGCGGCCAGCGTGGTGAACGCGGCGAAGGCCGCGGCGAGCGTGGCCAGCGCGGCGAACGCGGTGGCGAACGCGGCGAGCGCCAAGGCCGCGGCCAGCGCGCACCCCAGGAACGTGGTGAGCGCGCCGAACGCGGCGCGGAACGTGGTGAACAGCGCACCGAACGGGGCGAACGCGCCGAGGCGCGAGGTGAACGTGGCGAGCGAGGCGAACGCGGTGAACGTAGTAGCCGCGCCCCGCGCCAGGCTGCACTGGAAGTCCAGCCGGCCCGCCAGCCCGAGGGCACACCTGCCGAGCGTACGGAAGGCCGTGGCGAAGGCCGCCGTGACCGTAACCAGGAACGCCGCGAGCGCCAGCGCGACCGCCAGCGTGAGCGCGGCGACGCACCGCGCGAAGGCGAAGCCAGCGAAAGCCTGGCGGCCGAAGCCCTTGGCACCGCAGCGGTAGCCGCCGCCGTGGCAGCCCCCGCCGTAGCGGCGCCGGTTGCCTCGCACGACGACGCCGAAAACGTTCGCACCGACCTGCAGGATGCTACTGAAGGCAGCGAGAATGGCGAAGGCGAAGAACGCCGCCGCCGCAATCGCCGTGGCCGCAATCGCTACCGCCGCGAGCGTGACGATAGCGCCCAGGCCAACGAAAGCGGTGAAAGCGAAGACTCGGGCGAAGTCCGTGAAATCGCCGCACCGGCCGTTGTCGCTGAAGCTGTCGTGGTGGAAGCCACCACCGTGGTGGTCGCCGAATCCGCTCCCAGCGTCCCGGCCTACCAGCCTGTCGAGGCTGCGGTGGTGATGCCGGAGCCGGTCGCGCCTGTTGCAACACCTGTATCGGCGCCGGTCGCTGAACCGGTCATCGAAACGGTACCTGAACCGGTGGTCGAAGCGGCTGTTGCCAGCCCGGTCGCCTACGAACCCGCACCCGCCGTGGCGGAACCCGCCGCACCGGCGCCTGCTGTCGTGGCACCCGCTGTCGAAGTGCCGGTGGTCGCACCCGCCGCAGCTCCGGCCCCGGTACCGGCTGCAGCCCCCGTCGTAGCGGCAGCCGCCGCGCCGGTGGCCGTGGAAAGCCTGCAACCGATGCTGGCTTCGGCCGGTCTCGAGTGGGTCAACACCGACGTCAGCAAGCTGCGCGCCGCGCAGGAAGCGGCCGCCAGCATCCCCCCGGCACCGCGCGTCGTGCGGGAGCGCAAGCCCCTGCCGCCGCTGCCGGAAGGTCCGATGATTCTGGTCGAGACCGCCGGCGATAACGCGGCTGCGACGCAACAGAAGTAAACGGCACCCTCGCGGGTACCAGGGAAAGGGACGGCGCAGCCGTCCCTTTTTTCGTGTCCGCGCCGGATCGGCGAGGCTCGCCCGCGTATTTCCAGGTCCTGCGCATGGTGACGCCGGCGCTACCATGCCCGGCTCGGCTAGAATGACAATTAGATGGCACCGCCACGATGGTGCCCCGAACGGGCGCTGCTTGCCCCCACGCGACCGCGCCAAAGCCGCCCGTCACCGCATTGCCACGTCCCAGGCCATGACCGAATCCGTCATTCCCATTTTCGATCTGCGCGACCATCGCTACCGTTCGATGACGCCCAGCATCCCGGACGAGCTCGCCGCCCCGTCCGGACTGGTTGCCGACACCCGCGGCAGGCCGCTGCACGATTTGCGCATCTCGGTSACGGACCGCTGCAATTTCCGTTGCGTGTATTGCATGCCCAAGGAAGTGTTCGACAAGGACTACACCTTCCTGCCGCATTCCGAGTTGCTGAGCTTCGAGGAGATCGAGCGAGCCGCCCGCCTGTTCGTTGCGCACGGCGTGGAGAAGATCCGCCTGACGGGCGGAGAGCCGCTGTTGCGCAAGAACATCGAGAAGCTGGTGGAGATGCTCGCGCGCATCGAGACGGTTTCGGGCAAGCCGCTCGACCTCACCCTCACCACCAATGCTTCGCTGCTTGCCCGCAAGGCGCGCTCGTTGCGCGACGCGGGCCTGTCGCGCGTGAGCGTGAGCCTGGACGCCATCGACGACGCCACCTTCCGCCGCATGAACGATGTCGACTTCGCGGTACGCGACGTGCTGGACGGCATCGAGACCGCCCAGGCTGTCGGCCTGGCGCCGCTCAAGGTCAATATGGTAGTCAAGCGCGGCACCAACGACGCCGAGATCGTGCCGATGGCCGCGCATTTCCGCGGCAGCGGCATCATCGTGCGCTTTATCGAATTCATGGACGTGGGTGCCAGCAACCATTGGCAGATGAATGAGGTGCTGCCCTCCGCCGAGGTGGTGCGCCGCATCGATGAAGCCTTCGCACTCGAAGCCATCCCCGCCAACTACAGCGGCGAGACTGCCGAGCGCTGGCGTTACCGCGACGGCGCCGGCGAGATCGGCGTGATCTCCAGCGTGACCCACGCCTTCTGCGGGGACTGCAGCCGTATCCGCCTGTCGACCGAAGGCCGGCTCTACCTGTGCCTGTTCGCCACCGAAGGCTACGACCTGCGCGCGCTGCTGCGCGGCGGCCACAGCGACCTGGAAATCTCCAATGCCATCGCCGGGGTCTGGCAGGCGCGCACCGATCGTTACTCCGAGCTGCGCAGCGATCCCGCGGTGCGGCAGGCACGTGCCGAGAACAAGATCGAAATGTCTTATATCGGCGGTTGACCACAACCGCCCCGCAGCCGCGCCGGCCAAACCACCAACCTATTCCGTATTCCGATGATTTCACGCGACGACATTACCGGCCTGATCCTGGCCGGCGGCAGGGGCAGCCGCATGGCCGGCACCGACAAGGGCCTGCAGCCCTTCCGCGGCGCGCCCATGGCGATGCATACGCTGATGCGCCTGTCGCCGCAGACGGGCGGCATGCTGATCAACGCTAACCGCAATCTGGCCGCGTATGAGTCCTTCGGCGTGCCCGTGGTCACCGATTCGGTGCCGGACTTCGCCGGTCCCCTGGCCGGCATGCTGGCCGGGCTGGAGCAATGCCAGACGGGCTGGATGCTGAGCGCCCCCTGCGATTCGCCTTTCCTGCCGAGCGACCTGGCTGCGCGCCTGGCGAGCGCGATCGACGAGCAAGGCGCGGAGATGGCCATCCCGGTTACCATCGAYGCGGACGGCCGCCGGCAAGCCCAGCCGGTGTTTTGCCTGATGCCGGTCACCGCGCACGATAGCCTGCTGGCTTTCCTCAACGGCGGCGGCCGCAAGATCGAAACCTGGGCCGCCTCTCATCGCCTGGCCGAAGTCCTGTTCGACGACGCCGGCGCCTTCGCCAATATCAATACCCTGGACGAGTTGCGCACGCTGGAAGCGCGCTGAACAACCAAGCCAGGCCGCTGCCCCGGGAACGGTCCATGCCATCACTACATTCCGTCATTTCCTGCCTGTCCGACTACGATCCCGGCGCGTTGCCGGTGGCGCAGGCCAACCAGATCATCGGCGAGGTGGTCGAGCCCGTACGTGGGACCGAGCAGCTCGCCATCCGCTCGGCGCTCGACCGCGTGCTCGCCGAGGACATCATCTCCACGCTGGACGTCCCGGCGCACGATAACTCCGCCATGGACGGTTATGCGTTTGCCAGCGGCGATCTTGCCGCCGGCGGCGATATCACGCTGACGGTGGTCGGCAGCGCCTTCGCCGGCACAGCATGCGAGCAGCCGGTCGCGCGCGGGCAGGCGGTACGCATCATGACGGGCGCCATCATGCCGGCCGGCTGCGATACCGTGATTCCCCAGGAATTCGTCGAGGCGCATGGCGAACAGGTTCGCTTTGACGCCCGCGCGGTGCGTGCCGGCGACAACCGCCGCCTGCGAGGCGAAGACCTCGCCATCGGCCAGCCGGCGCTGGCCGCCGGACGCATCCTGCAACCGGCGGACCTCGGGCTGCTGGCTTCGCTGGGCGTTGCCGAGGTCAAGGTGTGCCGCCGCCTGCGCGTGGCCTTCTTCTCCACCGGAGACGAGTTGCGCTCGATCGGCGAGCCGCTCGACGCCGGCTGCGTCTACGACTCCAACCGCTATACGCTGCATGGCATGCTGCGGCGGCTCAACGTGGACCTGATCGACATGGGCGTGGTACGGGACGACCCCGAAGCCCTCGAGGCGGCGTTTCGCTCCGCTTGCGAAAACGCCGATGCGGTCATTACGTCCGGCGGCGTGTCGGTGGGCGAAGCCGACTACACCAAGCAGATCATGGCCCAGCTGGGTGATGTGACCTTCTGGAAGATCGCCATGCGCCCAGGCCGGCCGATGGCCTTCGGCCGCATCGTCTCCCATGGCCGCGAGGCGTTGCTGTTCGGCCTGCCGGGCAATCCGGTGGCGGTGATGGTGACGTTCTATCACTTTGTGCGGGCTGCGCTGCACCGGCAAATGGGTGCGAAAGTGGCGCCCCTGCCGCTGATGCGCGTGCGCAGCGCGCAGCCGATCCGCAAGAAGCCAGGCCGCACCGAGTACCAGCGCGGCATCCTGGCCCCAGCGCCGGATGGCGGCTGGCAAGTGAGCATTACCGGCCAGCAGGGCTCGGGCGTGCTGCGCTCGATGAGCGAGGCCAATTGCTTTATCGTGCTCGGCCACGAGCAAGACATGGTGGCGGCCGGCGACGAGGTGGAAGTCATGCTGTTCGACGGGCTGCTGTAAAGCTTGCCACGGTACGTTGGCCGCACCTTTGTGTCGTTTTTGCGCAGCAGTTTTGCCGGCGTTTAGCAAGCAGATCGGCGGTTTTCCTTACCCCGCGAGTGCCGGACTATGCGCCGCCTCCCCCAACCGATACACTTGCGCAACATTACTTTGCTACTACCCAAGCTGTCATGAATCAGGAGATTGCCTACCTCCACCCGGTCAAAACCGCCCGCGCGCTCGTGCTCGTGTACCTGTGCTTTTCGGTACCCATCGTCTCGCTTGGGCTGTTCGTGGCTTTCATCCGCTATGGCGACCTGCCCGGCATCACCGTCTTCACGGCACTGATTCTCAATGCGCTGATCGGCTTCGGCCTGCTCTGGCTGGCCTGCAAGGCCTACAACTGGGTGGCCGCGCGTTTCGGCGGCATCGAGGTGACGATTCGGGACCTGCCCTGAGTTGCCTGCTCCCAAAGTAAAAAAGCGCATCGATTCGATGCGCTTTTTTTCAATCTGCGGCGCCACCGGCCTCCCCGCTCCTCAGCCCGCTTCACCCTCTTGACGTTCTTGCRCCGCTTCGTCCGGCACGGCAGCAAGGCCGAGCAACGCTTGCGCGTTTTCTCCCGGCAGAGCCTCCACCGTGCGCAGCTTGCGCTCCATCTGGCGCGTGCGCACTTCGGCCTGCTCGATGTTGCGGGCGGCACSCTCCAGCGTGTCCCGGGTCTTGGCCAGGACATCGCCAAACTTGCCGAACTCGGTCTTGACCGCGCCGAGCACCTCCCACACTTCGCTTGAGCGGCGCTCGAGCGCGAGTGTACGAAATCCCATCTGCAGGCTGTTGAGCAGGGCGGCCAGCGTGGTCGGCCCCGCTACCGTCACGCGGTAATTGCGTTGCAGCAGGTCCGCCAGCCCGGGCCTCCGCAAGACCTCGGCGTACAAACCCTCAGTGGGCAGGAAGAGGATGGCGAAGTCAGTGGTGGCAGGCGGCGATACATATTTCTCGGAAATCGTCTGTGCCTCGCGCTTGATCGCCACTTCCAGCTCGCGCCCTGCCAGGGCCACGCCGTCGACATCGCCACGCTCCTGTGCGTCGAGCAGGCGTTCGTATTGCTCCTTCGGAAACTTGGCGTCGATTGGCAGCCAAACCTGCCCGCCGGCGGCATCCTTGCCCGGCAGGCGAATCGCGAACTCCACACGCGCCCCGGTATTGCGGACCGTCTCGACGTTCTTGGCGTATTGCTCGGCAGTCAGCATCTGCTCGAGCAGCATCTCCAGTTGCACTTCGCCCCAGGTCCCGCGCGATTTCACGTTGGTCAGCACCCGCTTGAGATCGCCCACGCCTTGCGCCAGCGCCTGCATTTCGCCCAGTCCGCGATGTACCTGTTCGAGCCGGTCCGACACCAGCTTGAAGGATTCGCCAAGCCGCTGTTCGAGCGTGGCGTGCAGCTTCTCGTCGACGGTGCGGCGCATTTCCTCGAGCTTGGCCGAGTTATTCGCCTCGATTTCCTTGAGCCGCTGTTCCAGCGTGGTGCGCACTTCGCCCAGGCGGCGCTCGTTGCCTTCGGACATTTGCGCCAGCTGCTGCTGCAGCATGTCGCCAAAGCGGCGCAGCGCGCTGCCCTGCTCGTCACGTGCCTGCTGGCCCTGCTGCAGCAGGCTTTGCCTGACCTGCTCCAGTTGCTGGACATTGGACTCGGTCAGCTTGGCAAGCTGCTGCGCGAACATGTCGATCTGGTTGTTCTGCAGCGTGGCGATGCTGGTGAGTTGCGAAGACAACGTCTGCTGGAAACGCATCATCTGCTGGCCGGCCTCGCCGCGGCCGACGCGCGCGCTCTCCGTGACCTCCGTGCGCAATTCGCGCTCCAGGCGCTCATTGCCGCGCGCGCCTTCGGCTCGCAGTTCGGCGAGCTGGCGCAGCAGTTCCAGGCTGGCGGTCTCCGGTGCAACGCGTGGCCGCAGCAACAGCACCGCCAGCAGCAGCACGGCTACCAGCGCAAGAGCCAGGGTCAAAAGGGGAATCAGGGTCATGAAAGTCTGAAGTACGCAAAAAGCCGTGCCGCGCCGGCAAGCTGGAGAGACCAGCGCGCAGGCGGCACGACGCGTGCAGCGAGAGGATCAGCGGCGGTGCGCCATCACCTCGGGATTGATCAATGAAGGCGGACGGCCTGCCTGCGGGCCTGCATTGAGCGCAGCGATCAGGTTATCGGCGGCGAGATCCGCCATGGCGCGACGGGTCTTCTCCGAGGCGCTGRCAATGTGCGGGGTCAGCACAACGTTAGGCACGGTCAGCAGGCCGGGATGGACCTGCGGCTCGCCTTCGAACACGTCGAGGCCCGCGGCGAAGATGCGGCGCTCGCGCAGCGCCTCGGCCAGCGCGGCGTCGTCTACCACGCCGCCGCGTGCCAGGTTGACCAGCGTGGCCGACGGCTTCATTTGCGTCAGTTCGGCGGCGCCGATGCTGTGATGGCTCTGCGCGCTATACGGCAGCACCAGCAGCAGGTGATCGGATTGCGCAAGCAATTCCGTCTTGCTGACATAGCGCGCATTGAGCGCGCGCTCGGTCTCCTCCGGCAGGCGGCTGCGGTTGTGATAGAGCACGGACATGCCAAACCCCGCAGCGCGGCGCGCCAGCGCCTGGCCGATGCGGCCCATGCCAAGGATGCCGAGCGTGCTGCGGTACAGGTCCATGCCGAGGAACATGTCGTAGCTCCACCGCTCCCACTTGCCGGCGCGCAGCCAGTGCTCGGATTCGGTCACGCGGCGCGCAGTGGCCATCAGCAGGGCCCAGCCAAAATCGGCGGTGGTTTCCGTCAGTACATCGGGCGTGTTGGTCGCCACGATGCCGGCGGCGGTCAGTGCCGGCACATCGAGGTTGTTGTAGCCGACGGCCATATTGCAGACCGCGCGCAGCGCCGGCAGTCCGGCCACCAGTTCGCCATCGATACGATCCGCGGCATTGGCCAGCACGCCGGACTTGCCCACGAGGCGTTGCCTGAGCGCGGCGCCATCGAGCGCCACGTCCTGCTGGTTGCTGTCGACGTCGAAATATTGCGCGAGCCGGTCGATCACTTCCGGAAAGACGGCGCGGGTTACGAGGATGGAAGGCTTGGTCATGCTCACACGCGGAAGAAGATAAAGGTCATCACCAGGAACAGCGGCACCAGCACGCAGATCGACCACAGCATATAGCCGAAGAAGCTGGGCATGCGCACACCGCGGCTTTCGGCAATCGCCTTGACCATCAGGTTGGGCGCGTTGCCGATATAGGTATTGGCGCCCATGAACACCGCGCCGGCCGAGATCGCCGCCAGCGTCGAAGCGTTGCGCGTCATCAGCGTGGCCGGGTCGCCGCCGGCCGTATTGAAGAACACCAGGTAGGTCGGCGCATTGTCCAGGAAGGACGACAGGATGCCCGTGGCCCAGAAATACATGCTGTCGATGGGCTGGCCGCCCGCGTCGCTCACCAGACGGATCACGCCGGCGAAGGCGCCGTCCGTGCCAGCCTTGAGCATGGCGATCACCGGGATGATGGTAAGGAAGATGCCGGCGAACAGCTTGCCCACTTCCAGGATCGGCTCCCAGTTGAACTCGTTGCCGGTGCGCGCGGTGACAGGCGTGATCAACAGGGACACCAGCGCCACCGCCACCAGCATCACGTCGCGCACCACCGTCTGCAGGCCGACGTGGGTTCCCATCACGTCGAACTCGATGCCTGGTTTCCACAGCCCGCTCATCAGCACCAGCCCCACCACCGCCAGCAGCAGCACGAAATTACGCTTGCCCTCGATGCGGACGCCCGGCGAGTCCGGCGTGGGATCGGCCGCCGCCGGCAGCTCCTCTTCCTTGTTCAGGTAGTAGTAGCGATCGACGAAATAGAAGATCACCAGCAGCGCCCCGCAGACAAAGAGCGTCTCGGGCAGGATATTGCGCAGGGTCCAGAAGAAGTCCACGCCCTTGAGGAATCCCAGGAACAGCGGCGGATCGCCCAGCGGCGTCAGCGCGCCGCCCGCATTGGCTGCCAGGAAGATAAAGAACACCACCACGTGCGCCACATGCCTGCGGTTGTCGTTGGCGCGCAGCAATGGCCGGATCAGCAGCATGGCGGCGCCGGTGGTGCCCATCAGGCTGGCAAGCGCGGTACCGAGTGCGAGCAGGCCGGTGTTCAGGCGCGGCGTGCCGTGCAGGTTGCCGCGCACGCAGATGCCGCCGGCCACGATGTAGAGCGCGGCGATCAGCGCGATAAAGGGAATGTACTCGGACAGCAGCGCATGCACGGCGTTGGCGGCCGCGGCATGCACACCAAATGCCTGCGCGAACGGTACCAGGAACACCAGTGCCCAGCCGGCGATGATCTTGCCGTAATGGTGGTGCCAGAAACGCGGCGCGATCAGAGGGAACAGCGCGATCGACAGCAATGTGCCGGCAAACGGCAAGGCCCACATCGGCGACAGCGTGGCGCCTTCGAGATCGGCGGCGCTGGCAAGATTGGGCAGAAGGGTGAGCAACAGCAGGGCCAGCGAAGGTAGCGGTGGCAGCAGTGCTAGGGCACGTCGCATCGGGCGGGATCTCCTTGTTTCGGATGGCTGCACCCGAGACTGGCAGCAGCCGCGGGCGGAGAAAGCGCACGAGCCCGCTCAGCCCGCCCAGCGGGCCACGGGCACGCGGCGAGGCCCTCAAGTGTAAAGCAATCGCCGCAGGATTCAGCCCATTTCGGCCGCCCTGCCCCTGCGGCTCGGAGCGATCGCTGGTGCGGGCGGGAAGCTGCTCAGTCCCGCTCGACGAGGATCACGTGCACACGGTAAGGCCCGTGCGCGCCCAGCACGATGGTTTGCTCGATGTCGCCGGTGCGCGAAGGGCCGCTGATGATGTTGGTAGCACGGGGCAACTCCCCGCGCTCGCTGCGCATCAGCGCGAACGCATCTTCCATCCCGTCGACGATGCGGGAGGCCGGCACCACCGCGATATGCGTCTCCGGCAGCAGCGCGGCCGAAGCGAACGTCTGCGGACCGGACAGCAGCATCAGCGAACCGGTCTCGGCAATCGCGCAAAAGCAGCCGGTGATGCCGACCATGTCACCGTGGTCGTGATCGGCCTGGACATCGCGTACCGGCGGGCGGCACTCCACCGCCAATCCCTGCGCATGCCAGTCCAGCGCGCCCAGGCTATCCCAGGCGACAGCGCGACGCAGCAGGCCCAGGCTGTCCAGGTAACGCGACGCAGCGGCCGGCACATCGGCCAGCGCGGCCACCCGCTCGACCGTGGAAGCCATTTTCTGCGCCTGTTCCTGGAAGGCTTCGATGCGCTGCGCCGGCGCCGGCGGCCGGGGACCGGCGGGATGGCGCGCGAGGTAATCGGCTACCGCCGCGCGCTCGCCGTTGCTGACCCCGGGGGCGCGGCCCTGTGCGGCGCGGATACGGGCAAAGATACGATCGCGGGCGGAAGTGGTATCCATGGCTTGCTTTCCGATATGTCCGAGGGTTGGATGCGTGGGAATCAGATGGCTTCGCACAGTCAGGCTGGCGCCTGGACGCCGAACACGTGCCGCAGGTACGTCAGGTAGGCCGGGTCATCGCACATGGTCTTCTCGGGCGTATCGGACAGCTTGGCTACSGGCTGTCCRTTGCAKCGCRYCATCTTGATSACGATYTGSAGCGGCGTGTAGCCGAGATCGTTGGTCAGGTTGGTGCCCACCCCGAACGCCAGCCGGCAGCGTCCGCCGAAGCGCTCGCACAGCTCGATTACGCGTGGGATGTCGAGGCTGTCGCTGAAGATCAGCGTCTTGCCCAGCGGGTCGACGCGGCTGGCGGCGTAATGCGCCAGCATGCGCTCGCCCCAGGCAAAGGGATCACCCGAATCGTGGCGCACGCCGTCGAACAGCTTGCAGAAATAGAGATCGAAGTCGCGCAGGAAGGCATCGAAGCCGTAGGTGTCGGACAGCGCGACGCCGAGGTCGCCGCGGTACTCCTTGGCCCAGACCTCGAGCGCGAACACCTGCGAATCTCGCAGGCGCGGCCCCAGTGCCTGGCAGGCCTGCAGGTATTCATGCGCCATGGTGCCCAACGGGGTCAAGTTGTGCATGCGCGCGAAATGAACATTGCTGGTGCCGGCCAGTTGCGGGCCCAGCACCCTGCGCATGGTCTGCAACACCTCTTCCTGCCAGTCGCGCGAGAAGCGGCGGCGCGAGCCGTAGTCGGCAATCACGCAGTCGGCGTGGGCCGGCATCTTCAGCAAGGCCAGCTTGTCTTCCAGGCGCCGGCGCCCTTCGGCCCAGTCCGGTTGCGGCTGGGTGCGGCGGAAATAGACCTCGTTGACGATGGCCAGCAACGGCACCTCGAACAGGATGGTATGCAGCCAGGGCCCGCGGATGGTGATCTCGATCTCGCCGCTGCCGGGGGCGGCGGGCGCGATGTTTACGTATTTCTCGTTCAGGTGGAACAGGCCGAGGAAGTCGACGAAATCGCTCTTGATGAAGCGCAACTCGCGCAGGTACTGGAGTTCCTCCGGCGTAAAGCGAAGCTGGCACAACTGCGCCACCTCGTCGCGGATCTCGTCCACGTAAGGGGTCAGGTCGACCCCCACGTTGCGGCACTTGAAGCGGTATTCGACCTGTGCGGCGGGGAAGTGATGCAGCACCACCTGCATCATGGTGAACTTGTACAGATCGGTGTCGAGCAATGAGGTAATGATCATGTCGGGCCAGACGGCAGTGCCGAGTCAGTGCGACATGCTAACCGAAAGTGCGGCGGGCGATGGCCGGATCATGCGCCGTCAAGAAAAGGATCGGGCTGACGGCCACGGGCGCTGCCGCGCAGGCACCACAAGACTTGCCCGCGGTAGCCTGGGCAGCCGACCAGCGTCGCCTGCGCCCGGGGCACGGCGGCGGGAAGCGGCTCCGCGAAGGCCGCCGAGCGGGCTGTAATGCGCTCCTGGTAGACCCGCTCGGATCCGCGGCGGAATACCAGTACCTGGACCGGCGCGCCGCGCTCCGGCTGCAGCTCGGCGTCGCATGGCAGGAAACCGGCCTGGCCGCAGTTGGCCATGACCTCCCCAGCGGGTTCGATCACCACGCCGAAATCATCCCAGTCGAAACGGGCCAGCGAGGTGAGCGAGACTGGCTGGTCGCTCATCATGCGCCAGGCCATCAGGCGGGCCACCACGCTATCCGGCGGGCCGGCCTTTGCCAGCGTCTGCGCATGCGCGGCTGACATGGCCAGCGCCGCCAGGCAAAGCAAGGCGGCCGCCATACGGCTCGAACGGCTGCCGCGCGGCAGCTCCCGGACTGATATTGGCATGGCGCACTCCTCAGGTAAGCGCGCGGCGATACCGCGCGCGCAGGCCCGTCCAGCTTACAACGCCGTCGCGGCAACGGCCAGAAGAGCACATTAGCGGGTGCATCCCTGGCTGTCTTGGATCAAATGCACATAAAGAAATAAGAAAACTATCTTATCCGGCTATATAGAGCCGCTACCCTTGCGGAAAGGCTCAGCTACAATATCGGTCTTTGAAAGGCCACGGCCAGCGCTCGCGCCGCGTATGGTGAACCCACTGGAAACCCCACCGGCGTGACGAGCACGGCACAACAGGCCTAACAACATTCCCATCGAAGCCGATCCCGTTTTTCTGGAACCGAAATGACTCACGTTGTCACCGAATCCTGCATCCGTTGCCGCTATACCGACTGYGTTGACGTGTGTCCGGTCGATTGTTTCCGCGAAGGCCCCAACTTCCTCGCCATCGACCCGGATGAGTGTATCGATTGCGCGGTGTGCGTGGCGGAATGCCCGGTCAACGCGATCTACGCCGAAGAAGACGTGCCGGCCGACCAGCAGCAGTTCATCGACCTGAACGCCGAACTGGCTCGCAACTGGCC
>NZ_JBFTLX010000172.1:0-14809 GCF_056396665.1 Cupriavidus sp. 05T313
GGCTGGCTGGCCGCGCACCATCTGGCGGTCACCAAAGTCCTGGTGGAACTCAAACACGAGCGCGGCCGCGAGGCGCTGGCGCCAACCGTCATCGAGATCGCGCTGGCAGAGCCCAGCTGGAGCGAGGATCACCTGATGCGCTTGCTGCGAGAGCGGCTGGCGCAGCTGCAGGTCGATGCCCCCATGATCGCGGTGCGCCTGTCCGTCACCGACGTGCAGGCCAAGGCGCCGCCGAGCGAATCGCTGTTTCCTGAGCCCGGCGGCACGCCCGAGGACCACGCCCGGGTGATGGAGCTGCTCGCGGCACGGCTTGGCGCCTACAACATCCTGCGGCCGGAGTTGCGTGCGGACTACCGGCCGGAGGTAGCCAACACCTGGGTGCCGGCCGTCGGGAAACCCCGGCCTAGCGCGGCGGCGCCCGCCCTGCCCCGCCCGACCTGGCTGCTGGACAAGCCGATTGCCTTGCTGATCCGCGACCACCGCCCGTTCTATGGCTCGCCCCTGCGCATGGTCTCTCCCCCGGAGCGTATCGAGGCCGGCTGGTGGAGCGGCGAGCTCGTGACGCGCGACTATTACGTGGCCGAGGGCCGCGATCACGCCCATTACTGGGTCTATCAGGAACGCATGGGCAGCCGGGACGGCGATGAGGCCACGTGGTACCTGCACGGGCTGTTCGGGTGAAGGTGGCGGCATGGAATCCCTGCGCACCGGCGGCGGCTTGCCCGACTATGCCGAGCTTCACTGCCTCTCGAATTTCTCTTTCCTGGAAGGCGCCTCCCGTGCGGAAGAGCTGGTCGAGCGCGCCGTGCAACTGGGCTACAGCGCGCTCGCCATCACCGACGAATGTTCGTTGGCCGGCATCGTCCGGGCACATGCGGAAGCCAAGAAGCACGGGCTCAAGCTGCTAGTCGGCRCATCGTTTCGCCTGGTCAATGCRGACGGMAGCCCCTGYGTCTCCTTYRTCGCMCTCGCCCGCAATCGCGARGGCTACGGCAACCTSTGCGAGCTRATCACGCTGGCCCGYAYSCGYACGGCAAAGGGCGCCTACCTGCTYACSCGCCGGGATCTGGAYGCCCCGGAAGGYGMCTACRCGCACCTGCGAGGCCTGCCCGAYTGCACGATCATYTTCACGCCGGAGTACTGCACRCCSGCGGAGCGGCTGGACACCCAAGCCGCATGGATCACSGCCACCTTCCCGGGTCGCGCGTGGATGAGCCTGACCCTGTTGTACCGCGCCATGGACGACATCCATCGGGCGGGCGTCATGGAAGCGGCCGCGGCCAATCACCTGCGCGTTGTAGCCACCGGACACGTGCAGATGCACGTACGCTCACGCAAGCCGCTCCATGACGTGCTGAGCGCCATCCGCCTGGGCAAGGCCGTGCCCGATTGCGGGTACCAGCTGACCCCCAACGCAGAACAGCACCTGCGCTCGCGCCTACGCTTGGCCAATGTCTACCCGCACCGGCTGCTGACCGAATCGCTGCACATCGCCAATCTCTGYCAATTTTCGTTGGATGAGTTGCGCTACGAATACCCCGAAGAAGTGGTGCCGGATGGCATCTCCCCGGCAGACTACCTGCGCAGCGAGACCTACATCGGCGCGCACCGACGATTTCCGCAGGGGATCCCGCATGCCGTGCAAGCGCAGATCGAGCACGAACTGGCGCTGATCCGCGACCTGCAGTACGAACGGTACTTCCTCACCGTATACGACATAGTCAACTTCGCCCGCTCAAACCGCATCTTGTGCCAGGGCCGAGGGTCCGCCGCCAACTCTGCCGTTTGCTACTGCCTCGGCGTCACCGAGGTGGATCCGGCGCGCGGCAACCTGCTGTTCGAGCGCTTCATCTCGAAAGAGCGCGCCGAGCCCCCCGATATCGATGTCGACTTCGAGCACCAGCGGCGCGAGGAAGTCATCCAGTATCTGTACCGCAAGTACGGCCGCACGCGGGCGGCCCTCGCCGCGGCCGTGGCAACCTACCGCCCGCGCAGCGCCCTGCGCGAGTCCGGCAAGGCCTTGGGCGTCGATCCCGCCATCGTCGACCTGGTTGCGAAGGCCCATCACTGGTTTGACGGCAAAGCGGACCTGCTCAAGCGCTTTGCGGGAAGCGGCGTCGATATCGAGAGCGAGCTGACCCAGCGGTGGGCCAACATGGCGACGCAGCTGCTGGGCTTTCCGCGGCATCTGTCGCAGCATTCCGGCGGTTTTGTGCTAGCCCGGGGAAAACTCTCGCGCCTCGTGCCGATCGAGAACGCGGCGATGCCGGATCGCAGTGTGATCCAGTGGGACAAGGATGATCTGGATGCCGTAGGCCTGCTCAAGGTCGATGTGCTGGCGCTGGGCATGCTGTCCGCCATCCACCGCGCGCTAGACCTCGTCTCGGAGCAGCGCGGTGAGGTATTCGAACTGCAGGACATCCCCGCCGAGGATCCTGCCACCTACGAGATGCTGTGCCACGCCGACAGCGTTGGGGTGTTCCAGGTCGAATCTCGTGCGCAAATGTCCATGCTGCCCCGGCTGCAGCCACGCACCTTCTACGACCTGGTCGTCGAGGTCGCCATCGTGCGGCCGGGCCCGGTGCAGGGCGGCATGGTGCACCCCTACTTGCGCCGCCGGCAAGGCAAGGAACCGGTGACCTATCCCAGCCCGGATATGGAAAAGGCGCTGTCGCGCACGCTCGGCGTGCCGATCTTCCAGGAACAGGTGATGCAGGTGGCCATGCTCGCGGCCGGCTTCTCCGCCGGCGAGGCAGACCAACTGCGTCGGGCCATGGCCGCCTGGAAGCGCAAGGGCGGACTGGAACGCTATTACGACCGCATCATCTCCGGCATGCTCGAGCGTGGCTACGAGCGCGAATTTGCCGAGAGCATCTTCCGACAGATCCAGGGGTTCGGCGAATATGGCTTCCCGGAAAGCCACTCGGCCAGCTTTGCACTACTGGTCTACGCCAGTGCCTGGCTCAAGCGCCACGAGCCAGCGGCTTTTCTCTGTGCCATGCTCAACAGCCAGCCCATGGGCTTCTACAGCCCCTCCCAGCTCGTGCAGGATGCCAAGCGGCATGGCGTCGAGGTCCTGCCAGCAGACATCACCGTCAGTGGCTGGGATTCGACGCTGGAGCCGCGCGAGCGCAGGCCGCCGGCGGTCCGCCTTGGCCTGTCCCTGCTGCGTGGCATGCGGCAAGAAGCCGCTCTGCGCATCGAAGACGCGCGCTCGGTGCGCGCATTCACCAGCACCACGGATCTGGCCCGCCGCGCGTCATTGGACCGGCACGACATCCAGGTGCTCGCCGCGGGGAACACCCTGCGCGCCCTCACCGGAGACCGGCGCCAGGCCCTGTGGCAGGCCTCCGTTGCCGTGCCCGACAAGGACTTGTTGCGTCCTGCGGACCTGACGGAGGAACTGCCAACCCTTGCGCCGCCAAGCGAGGGCGAGGAGATCGTGGGGGACTACCGGTCCATGGGGCTGACACTGAACCGGCACCCACTCGCCTTGCTCCGCGCACAACTTGCCGCGCATCGCTTCGAGCCCGCATCGACCCTCTTCGGCTACCAGAACCGCCAGCTCGCGCGTGGCGCCGGCATCGTCACGGTGCGGCAGCGGCCAGGGACCGCGAACGGGGTCCTGTTCATGACCATCGAGGACGAGACCGGTACGGTGAACGTCATCGTGTGGCCATCGGTATTGGAGCGGTACCGCAAGGAAGTCCTTGGGGCACGCCTGATCGGTGTCCTCGGGCAATGGCAATGCGAAGGCGAGGTTCGGCACCTTGTCGCGCAGCGGATGGTAGACCTCACGCCGCTATTGGGGCGGCTGCCGACCAGCGGCCGTGATTTTTGCTGACGGGGCTAGATAAGGCGCGCTTCCTGATACGATTTCGAGGATTCCTGGAGAGCTGGCAATGTGTAACAACTACCTTCCGGTGCAATCCCAGCTGCTGCGCGACGTCTATGGTGTCGAGCCACCACCCCTCGACTACCCGCCGGAGACCTGGCCAGACTATGCCGCGCCGATCATCGTAGGCGGCGACGGCACGCGCCAGGCGCTGATGGGCACATTCGGCATGGTGCCCAAGACCCGCATCCCACTGGGCGTGGCCAAGTTTGACACCACCAACGCGCGATCGGAGACGGTCGGCGAAAAGCGGTCGTTCTCCGGCCCTTGGAAGAAGGGTCAGCTCTGCCTAGTGCCGGCCGCGAGTTTCCACGAGCCGTTCTATGAGGCAGGGCAAACGAAGTCCGTGCGCTGGCGGATCTGGCTCAAGGACGAGCCCGAGTTCGCCATCGCCGGCTTGTGGCGCGCTTGGCCGGGCGAGGCCGGCGGCGAGGTGTTCAGCTTCACCATGCTGACCATCAACKCGGACACGCATCCGTTGATGAACCGCTTCCACGCCCCGGGCAAGGAAAAACGGATGATCGTGATCGTACCGCGGGCGGAATGGGACGACTGGCTGACCTGCCGGGATCCAGAAGTCGCGCGCAGCTTTCTGCGCGAGTTCCCTGCCGATCAAATGCAGGCAGAACCAGCGCCGAGATCACTCCGAATGGCCCCGACGGCAACAAGGGGCCTGTGACCCTGGGTCAGACGCTGCGAGTACGCCCTTCGGGTAAGCACAACCAATGCCCGCTTGGAGACGGTTGGCGAACGCCGCTGTTATCCCACACGCAGCTACGCAGTTACTTTCGCGCGCACCTTTGTACAGCGGCGATGGTCCGCCGCGGGCTTGCTGCCGCGGCATATCGGCTAATACTCCCTTTCGCAGCCGGAGATTAAGCGTTCGACATCAAAACAGGGCGAGAGACCCCATGCGTGCTGGTCGAGGGGTCTTCCGGAGACGCCCCCAGGGGCAAGGAGCATTCAATGGCACGTTCTTCCCGGATGCCCAGGCCGTGCGGGATTTCATGCAAGCGGAATGCGGATGGAAGGACACCGACATCGTTGCGCTCGCGAGCGCGCGCCCGCTGGAAGACTGCGACTGTAAAGCGCGCTTTGGTGAGTGGATCGTCTGGCAACCTTGCGCCGGCTGCGGTGCAAAGTTGGCCTGTGCGCCGGATGCCGTGGCCGACTATCACTGTGACGACTGCGACTACGACACCGACGAATCAATCGGGCGAACACGCGGCCGATGCCGTTATGCTCGACAGCCGACCTCGGGGCGCTACAAGACAGTCGTCGCCGTCAAGTCGACGACGATTCGGGAAGGCTTTGCAAACGAGTTAACCGCAAGTACTGGTCGAGCGCGGCTATCTCGCTCGGCGCGCCGCATAGTGTACTGATCGGCGTAGGCGTCGCTGGCGGTGGCGGTGGCGGTGGAGGTGGCGGTGGAGGTGGGATGGTCAATTGGTCTGGAGGGAATAGGTCTCATCAAGCGCCGTCCACTCCGAGTCCTTGGTCCGCTGACGAACGCGGGCCTGTTTCAAGTCGCCGTTCTCCGTGAACCAGTACTGCGCGTCGAATTCATGGATCTTGACGCCGTCCTTCATGCGCGCGGCCAGGACTCGACGCTCGGTTGACGTGTCGCCCTCAATGATCCGGTACGTCTCCATGCTGCCGTCACGTTCGAGGAAGCTGGCGATCTTGCTGGTGTTGCCGAGATAGAACATGGTTACCTGAGTGCCGTCGGGCCAGTGGACGCTTTGGAGCCGTCCGGCCGGGTCGAAGTCAAACAGGTAGGTCTTCTTCCAGGCATTCTCGTGTTCGACCTGACGGCCGTTCGCGTCGTACTTGAAGGTTCCCTGATAGTCTTGGTCGGTACGGAACGACTTGACGTGGTTGTCTTCGCCGTAGGCGAAGCGGATGGTATCGGTATTGCCTTCCCGGAGCCCAGAGATACGGCCGCGCGCATCCCGGACGATGGTCGTGGCGGCGATAACCTGCAATACACCATCCGTACTGAAACCCATCTCCGGCCGACCAACAGGAAAGATGCGCATTCCGGTGCGGCTGAGCTTCAGCGACGCGCTTTCCGCTTTGACGCCCACCTGGATGAATTCAAGCGTCTCGTCGTCCTTCATCTGCTTGACGTAGTCCGCCACGGACATATCCCTGAGCATCTTCTTCGTGGCATATGTGGGCAGAAACATGATTTCACGGCCTTTCTGGCTGGCCGTGCCGCATCGGTTGTTGACGATCGCCTGGCCGCGCAGCGACAGCCACTGCTCCAGGTCGACGTGGAACCCGCTGAGACGGAGCTTTGGATCGGACACGTGCATGGCCGCGCACCAGCCGAGTCCGAACATGCCATCGTAAGAGCTGTTTCCCTGATACGTTTGCACGAGATCGCCCCAGTCGGTGCGCGTCATGACCCATTCGTGCCAGTAGGTCAGCTTTGTCAGGTCGACTTCCGCGCGCGCCCACAGCGGCGAGCACAGCGACAGCGCGACGAGCGCATGGATCAGGCGTTTCATTTCAACGGGTTTCCTTTTGTGATAACGCCATCCTTGGCGGTGGCGGAGTACCAGCGATCGTCTCCGACGAGACGCACTTTCCCGCTGCCGTCGGGCTTTCCATGCACCATTTGCCCTTCGTAGAGCACTTCCGGCGTTTGCATCGAGCCTTTGCCGGTGATTTCGAAGAACGCATTGGTGCCGTCATGCACAATGACCTCGCCCTGGGTAGTGACGGCCGTCTTGGTGTTCACCTCGATCGACCAGTATTTGCCGGGTGTACGGCCATCAAGATCGAGTGCGGTGCCAATGCCATTGGCCTCCGAGTAGTCCACCTCGGCCATGCGGAGCTTTTCGCCGCGCAGGCCATAGGTGGCACCGCAATTCAGCTTCCCCGCATGGGGGGCGGCACCCAACGGATTGCATTTGAAATAGATCGAATAGGGCAGGTTGGACTCATCCCGTTGGTCCGGAATTGCAATATAGGTTCCCCCTGTCGCGTAGCCACCGTCGGGGTACATTTCCAGGATGATCTGTTCGAAAAGGTTCTGGCGTGTTCCTTCCAACGCCCATCTGGCCTTCGTCGATCCAAAATTTCTCTCGAGATAGGCCTTGAACCCGGGATCGATTTCAGGGGTGTAGGGGAAGTCGATCGCTGACCACTTCCCGGGGGCGCGGTTCTTCATGCTGACGACCCATGCTTTCGCGGCGAGCACCAGCACTGGATTTTCAGGATCGACCTCAGCCGGCGTCATGCGGTTCAGGCGGCTGCCCAGCGCGCCGCAGTAGTAGGCGCTACCGAACATTTCGGCCATATGTGCCCCGTGACGAATCACGGCATCGTGTAAACCTTCGATGCGCCAGGGGGAATAGGCGACCCACGTAGCCGTGAATCTCGGTAAGACCGTCGCCCGTCGCGAATCAGCGGGCTCATGGGCGGTGACCAGCGCACACATCCGATCGCTGTAGAGCACGATGCTGACGGAGCGGTGTTCCGCGATGTGGTTGGTGAAGTCCCTGTCCGACAGCGACTCGATAGATATCTTTTCGGGATGCGTGTGGACAGATCCCAACACAGCTCCCGCGCACTTCACCCCGTTGCGTTCAATGAGAACCGACTGCTGTTTGCCGCCCCTGCATCGCGCCGACTTTCCAAGTCCGGGCATGCCCCTGCCCACCAGTGCTTACACTGTCGACGGCTCTGCGCAGCCGCGTTTCCTCACGCTTGAAACCCTCGGCGTCCATGGTGGCGCGCTTCGACAACAGCGCTTGATAGGCCGCCAATGCCGCTTCGCTGCTTTGCTGGATCGCATCGGGCGTTGTCAGTTCAAGGCAGGCCCCTGCTTCCCGTCCGGTTTCGCGGGTTTCACGCACCAATTCCCAAAAGGCAGCGATCCAGGGATCGGGAATCGTGAGTTCGGCAGGGTAGTCCGCGCTTTTCGAAATGCGTTTCAATCCCGCGAGCACTTGCTCCGACTCGGAAAGCTGTTGCGCGAACACAGGCTTAATGAACGCAGCCAGTAACAGGGCGCACCCCAGTGCGAAGCAGCGTTTCCTGGTCATTATTTCCCCCTATCCCCGTTCTTTGTTCTGCCGATAGGCTCCATAACTTCGCTCGGGAAGTCAATACCGCAGATGCAGGGTAGCGGCCGAACCACCGCGCGGAGGAGATTCTCCATCTTTTCTGAGACCGGTGGCCATCGAATTCTCAGAAAAGTTGGATAGGACTTTGATTTGTAGAGAGCGTCTTGTCTTGTCAACTATTTTGGGGAACCCACACAAGGCCAGCCAGCTTGACAACGCGGAGGAAGACTGGAAAAGTTCCTGTCACCCATGTATCCGCACCAAGTAGATGGACTACCAACTGCATTTTAAAGAAGGAAAGCCACCCGAACTGGGGGCGCAGTATCTTTTCTGGATGTCCAATGGCCTGGTGACCGAGGGGGTCTATTGGCAAAGAGACGGCGCCGAGGTTGTGACGGTTTATTCCATGGTTGAGCCAATGCGGCCGGAGGCTTCAACACATGGGATCGCCAGCGTACGAGCTTGGGCGCACTGCCAGCAGGTCCGCCCGGACTAGGCGACTTCTGTGGTGTCCCCGCTGGACGATAGGCCGAACGGCTCTCCAATTGATGACGTGGCCACCCACCAGCAGCTTTTTCGGCACGGCCCTCCATGTCGATAGTTGGAATTGAATGGAAACGCCCCGTCGGGGGCATTAGGGAGCAAAAACAGATGGGTGAAGCCAAACGACGTGGTAGTCGTGACCAACGAGTGGCCGGTGCGTCCRCATCGATTCCCACACCGGAATCCGTCCGAGACAACATGGGCTTTCCGGAAACGTGCAAGTTCATAGGCTATGTTGTGCACCTCCCAGACAGCGACGAATTCCTAGCTCGTGCCACCGAGCCACAGCCAGGCGTCCTGCTGTATCAGTACGCGGCTACCCCCGGCCTTGCGAAGGTCTATCCCCAACACCACACGGCGAGCAAGGTCGCCAATGGCATCCAGAAGCATCGGACCGTGGTGGCCTTTTTGTTCGACCATGGGACTCAGTGGCTCGTGGGCTTCACGGACCCGGAAACCGAGCCGCAAAGCTGAGAAAGCGCCCCGGCAAGGGAAGGATGGTCCATGAGGTTCTACTTACAGATTGAGACCCAGCTAGGGTGGCGCTATTTGCGCCGGGGCTATTGGGACCGATCCTCCGTCGATGAGCAACGCCCCCAGGTCAAGCGAGGCGAGAATCTGACTGATGACGTCGAGCATGCGGAATGGTGGTCGCAGCGTGGCGTGCAGACCCGGCACGGGCGCTGCTCCTTCGATGTCGTTGCTACAGAGCTGCTCAAGTCCGGATACAAGACGCGGTTCGTCTCGATAGACTGGAAAGGACACCAAGGGGGAAGGGAGCTATCCTTGGAATAAGAGGGGCCGTCTCCGGGCGATCTTTTCTTGTCTCGCCATCATGCCGATAACGGCGATTACTGGTCGGCGTGCTGCGGCTCCCAAAACAAGAAAACGCCCCCGCCAGGGCACCAAGAGAAAACGCCTCCAGCTGGGGAGCAGAGGATAACGCCCACCTCGGGCCGGCAACCGAAGAGAAACGTCATGCACCTGCAGCTTGTTGTCAGCCCTTCGCACTTCGTTGATCGCTACGGTCGCCGAGTTCTGACCGATGGCGGCCAACCAGGCATGGACGGCAATGAGGATGTCGGCTCTACCACGGAGCAATATCGCAATCGCGTGGCGGCCGCCGTCTACGCCAATTGCAAGCATCTGGACAATGCCCAGTTGGGCGAGATCATCGCCTGGGTGCAGCTGTACAAGAGCAAGTGATGTCGCCGGCGATCGACGCCACGGGAAACGCCTCGGCGGGGGTAGACAGCGGCCAAGAGGGCGACGATGGACGAGGACCGTAGCTGGGACAAGACAGACTGGAAGGCACGCGCGGAAACGCTGGCGACCTTGCTGGACGGCTTCCGTGAAGACGCACGCCGCTTCCGGCATCTAATGTCGCTGGCGGAGCCGCATGCCGACGGCTGGCGCATCGAGCTGCCCAGCGATATGCCATTCGAGCGGGCGATCGACACGGACATGCAGACCCGGGCCGTCATCGCAGACCTGCAGCGCAGCGCTCGGGGTGACCAAAGCAACGCCGAATGAGGAAAACGCCCCCCCGAGCAGGGGATCAAGAAATGCCCATCCAAGGCAACTGGGAGAAAGGTAATGAGTAGCAGCGGGATGCGAGTGGAGATCATATTGAGGCGTGCGGCCGATGACCCCGAGGTGAACTCGCCGGAGTTTCAATCGGAGTTGCACACTTTTAGTGGGGCGTTAAGGTCTGCTGGAGTTTCCTATTCCCAGAGGGGAATGGCATTCGATTCCGCCGCAGCCATGGGCTATCCGCTGGCCGAATTCGCCATCAAGGACCTAGCACCGTATGCCGCCACGGTTGTGACAGCCCTGACCGCCTGGATCGGCGCACGCTATGGTCGCAAAGTGCGGTTTAAGGTAGGTGATCTCGAGTTGGAGGCCCGCTCCCCGGGGGAGATTGAGCGGCTCGTGAAGCTGGCTCACAAACATCAAGCCGAACAGATGCATCAAGAGGTTTTGCGGCTTAATGTCATTCGGAATCAGCGTTTGGAAGAGATAGCCAAGCTAACGAGCGATATGGCCATAGCCGGCAGTGCCCAGGAGGGCAATCCGCGGTTTGACGCACTCATGGCCGAGCAGAAACGCTTGTTGGAATCTTCGGAGGCTGCCAACAAGGAAGGATTGGGCCGCGTGTGAATCATGACCAACCGCCGTTGGTTTGCATGTTTTGTTCCCACGAGATCTTCGCCAACTAGCCGTATGCTCGGGAAGCGGGGTAACCTCACAGGGGTGGAGATTTGCCGGCGGCGGCATGAGGGGCACCTCTATGGCCACGCCACAAGTATCGACTATCTGATGTCCGGGCGCCATCGCCAGACTATCGACACCCTGTAGACTTTCAGTCACGCCAATTCTTGGAGCCTACTATGCCGATGACAGATCCCACCGACTCCCTGAAATCATTCCAGGAGCATTTTTCTCTTGGCGTCATTGACGTGCAGCGCGGTGCCCTCGACCAGGATTTGTTCGTCCACCAGGATCAACCGAACGGAACCCTCAGACTCACGTATGTACGACTCAAAGGGCAAACGGTAAGCGCCTTGGCAGTGTTCGTACTGACTGAGCCCATCAACG
Organism: Cupriavidus sp. 05T313; assembly: GCF_056396665.1. Classification (NCBI taxonomy): domain Bacteria; kingdom Pseudomonadati; phylum Pseudomonadota; class Betaproteobacteria; order Burkholderiales; family Burkholderiaceae; genus Cupriavidus; species Cupriavidus sp. 05T313. Next base: position 11,113 of record NZ_JBFTLX010000172.1, read on the forward strand.
GAGCGCCGTGCTTCCAGATCGGCTACGCCGTCCCAGAGGTGTATCGGTCCCAGGGAAACGCCAAGGCTACCGTGAGCGCCGCCATTGCAGAGCTGAAGCACGGTCTTGGGCGCAATGGAGCCAAGCCGTTCTATATCGAAGCAATCGTTGGCACCGACAACCTAGCGTCGCAGAAGGTAGCTGGCGAGACTTTGACCGCAGCAACTGAGGCAATCACGGATGAAGTGTCGGGCCTGCCAGCGCTGCGCTACTTGATGAAGATCACCTACCCCTAAAGCCGATGGCTGCCTGCCAGGCGCGGCAGCAGCTGGGCGGCATTCCACGAGCCGAGAACAAAATTCTGCAACCCAACGGCCGCCTCCGGGCGGCCTTTTTTGCCACCCGGCTCCATGCGGATAACTGCTATTATGGCATGGTGTTTTTAAGGATCCCAGCGCTTGCTGGCTTCCTGCAGGCGCCGAGGCGCCTAGATCGGGACGCCGCTGTCAGAAGCTGTATGGCGCGCGGCTCCAATCCTTCAGGACCCGGTAGTCGTGCTCGGGCAACACGATGGTGCCGGCCTCGGCCGCGGCCAGGATTTGCTCCCCCGCCCAAGACCCAAGCCGATTGCCGTGCAACACGAAGAAGAACCAGGCAAATGCGTGGCCAACACGCACGTCGAATCGGAGGAGCTCGTCCCATAGTGCTAACACGGATCCGCGGCGCTTCTCCTTGACCTCTGGCAGCCTGCGCGTCGTGGTCCAAGCCGGAATCACTGTAAGGTGGCGAGACTGGTCCTGCGGGTTCGTATAGTCGCTGACCTCGAAAACCCAGTGGTCAGTGAGCGAGGCACCGTTCCGGCCCGCGCTCGATCGATCCCAGTCAGCGAAAAAACGTGCCAGCCGCGGCTTGCGGTCGCGCAACTGTGGGTACTTATCGAAGTACCGAGCTGAGTGTTCTTCACCGGTCCGAGTATTACGTGTCAGGATGATGACGCGTTCTTGTTTAGCCTTTTCTGCGTCGTCCAACTCGCTCTCAAGGCACAACACCTCCGCGAGATCGTCAATTCTCTCCAGATGGTAGGACGGGGCGCCGAACGGAATACGCGAATCCAGCGACGCGCCCTTGCAGCTGGTTTGTTCCAACAGGCTATCGAGTGACCTGGGTTGGGCGTATATATCCGCTCCAAATAGTGCCCGCTCGATCCAATGTTGATATCGGGTAACGATGATCTGGTAGAACTCCGCTGACCCCGTACCGTAAGGCGCAACAAAGCAGATGCGCTGAATCTCCGCATCCGCAAACCGTAGCTCACCGTCCTTGTGCTTACGCCAGACCGCCACCGGATCGCCGCCGGCTTCCTCAAGTTCTCCCTCCAACCAATCACGGTACTTGCCGAGGGAAGTACCATCTGGCGCGATGACAAGACAATGAGGCGTCGCGAGCGAGAATCCGTCTCGCACATTGCCAAGCCAGACAGGGTCCAGACCTGTTGAGCGACGAAGCTTTTCGATCAGTTGCTTGTGGCCACGCGAGTCCGTCGCAGCGGCGACAACCGTTTCGATTACATCGTGTGAAAGCGGTGGTCGGGAGATGGTCAACGCATCACCTTGCATAGGGTACCTTCGGAGTTACTCGGGTGTCCTGCCAGCAGGCAATCTTGCCATCCCCGAGCTTTCCAATCGAGTGTATCAGTTCGATGTGGTGTCGCCCGTCGGGGGGGATCAAGCAGCATTGAGACGCTGTTATCCTGAGGCCCGATTCGTCCGGCCATGATTTGCGCGAGTTGCAGATGATAAAAGCTTCCCTCCTTGCGAACCGAGTCCGTTGGGCAGTTGCATTCACTGCAATCTTGTTGGTGATCGCCGTTCATTACATCGCAACCGATGGCCAACCAGGCCAGCGGGCGGACGTTCACGGTGCCACTTCCGGCGACTGGTATTTTATCGTCGCGCCTACTGAACCTGACTCACTCGCGAGAGTTGACTATTTTTTCTTTAGCAACCAGAGCGAGTGCGAGAAGCGCTGGCGAGAACTACAGCAAGAGAAAGCGGTGGTTGCATCAAAGTGCAAGATCACTGCATTGAGGCAGATTTAATAATAGCCTCCGCCCCGTCGCGCGAATGGAAGAAATACTGTAGGCTTATTCCTTTCCAGCGGAGAGCTAACATGGCGACATACAAGCAACTATTGGCCGAGAAAGAGAAAATCGAGGCTCAGATTGTAGAAGTCCGCGCGACCGAAGTCGCCGGCGTGATCGAAAAGATCCGTGCTCTTATGGCCGAGCACGAACTTACTGCCGACGATCTGGCACCGAAGCGCCGTCGCGGTAGGCCGGCATTGAGCGAGAAAGCCGCTGCTGCCACGAAAGCTGAAGTGCCCCCGAAGTACCTGGACCCCAAAACAGGTGCCACCTGGTCAGGCCGCGGCCGCGCCCCGGTATGGCTCGGCAAGAATCGGGATAGGTTTCTGATCCCTGAGGCCTGAGGCCTGAGGCCTGAAAGCAAACACTGCCGCCGACGGCGCACCCCTCTACATCTCGACGGCTGCGCTGCCCTTAGAGCCGGAATCTGATGTTTGGATTGGCATCGATCGAGCCAACATTCCAGACGTAGGCTTTGCTGAACAGTCCTGGCGTGCCTGAGGCATTGTGGGAGATAACTTGGGCATTGGATGGCAAGCGAACCTCGAACTTGCCATCCACCCTGATGCCGAGATCTCTAAGACCAGCCTTATCCTTCTCCTGTAGGACCGCCGGCGCAATCGTGTAGACGCCTTCCTTGTCCCTCGTGACCGAGATAACCTTCAGAACAGGCGCGGATTCCCCCACACGCAGATCTCGCTCGATGGCCAGGTCGTAGCGACCAGCGCCAAAATAGCTGGCCTTTTGGATGCCAGGGACCTTGGCCATCTTGTTCGCTTCTTGCTTGAGGCCCTGCTCATCCTTCTCGGACAGTGGGCCCTGCCCCTTGATCTGCATTGCCGCCGGCAAAAATGTCGCCGTACCATCGTACTTGTACGTGTACGCCCCATCTGCCTTCATTGTGACAGAGGCAACGAATTTTTCCGGAATCAGGCAACCCGCAAGAAGACACGTGAAGCCGATTTCGGCTAACAGAGGGAATGATCTACGCATAGTCAATTTTGAAGTCGATGGCGAACACGCATATTATTCTCGTCTGAGTCATCGACGGCAACCCAGTGCAACGTCGACTCTCCCGGATGCAAGCCAGCGGAAGATCGGATCGGAACGCCACTAGTCGCCGATCGTCCAACCTGATGCCTTGATCAACTGCAGGACGCGCCCGACCTCAGAAGTCGCCGGCGTTGTATTGATGGTTCTATACAAGTCCTTCAGCATCTCCGTGAACGTGAGGATCTGGATCGGATTTCCAGCGAGGTTCTCAAGGAATGTCGCATTCAATTCCCAGCTGCTTCGATCTCCATGCAGTCGCGTTACGGCAGTGACATAGGTGAAAGCCGTTGCACCGGTCACGGCAAGCACTTCAGCTCTAAAGGCTTCCGCCCATTTCGGTTTCACAAGCTCTCGAAAGCCTCTCCAGGCTTCACGTCCCGAGACCTTCTTGTTCTGTTTGATCGCTTCGCACCACCATTCTGGACGAAACCCGCCCTGCCAACTTTTGCAACTGACCACCCACACCTTGTCTGGGCCGTCTTTCAGCGGATGGATCCCAATCACATCTATATCGCTGTGTAC
>NZ_JBFTLX010000173.1:0-14790 GCF_056396665.1 Cupriavidus sp. 05T313
ATGCAGATGAGCGCGTGGTATGGCCTCGCGGCACCATCGCTTACTGCCCGGGCGACGATAAAGAAAGCGAACTGACTCAGGTCCAGTCGGTCAGCGCCAGAACGTCGGCGCCCCTGTCGAGAATCGCGGCCCGCTGCAGCAAGTCGCCAGGTTCACAGAGCGCAACACAAGTGCCGGCCAGGGTCATCCTTGCCTGAGCAGTTGCGCGCAGGCTTGCCGCTTCCTGGCGCAGGGCCTTGATGCCGGCCGAGACGGTCCAGCGAGTCCTTCTCCCACTGCCAGCGCCGGGTAGCGACGCGTCGTTCGTGGCCATGGGAGAAGCGAGAGCTTGATGCATATTGACCTTCAAATATTGCTATGCCTCGTTCTGCTTGGCGGTATCTAGCGAACGKGCGTTCTTTTTAGTTTTGGCAAACATGCCGGAGTCTGGCTCGCCAGTAGCGGCGATGAATTCGCCGATGCTACTGCGGTAACCGCTCGCGTATTTAACGGGACCTTGATGACAATTTGGAGTCAGGCGAGTGCCGAAAAAGACGGATATCAGTGGGGCGCGGGTTAACCTTAGCGCTGTGTCATGACAACTTGCCCGCCACCTGCCATGCCATGGGTGGTGAGGGTCACAATGGTCAAGAGATGAGCAGGAAAAATCCGTTTAATTCGCGGATTAGGAACTCTCAATTCTGCATGGGCTGGCGATATAGTCCTGCTGCCACCCGTGCCACCGGTTTCCGGCGACGCGGGTATTTTTGTGGCGAACGTGCACTGGATTTTCTTCTGGCAAGAAGCGCCTACAGGGGCAGTAAGCGAGGCAAGGGCCTTCACGCGTCAGGCCATGCCTACCTGAGCTCGCAGTACATGCATAGCGCTGAGCTTTGCGCAGCATTACTGAATTCCCGTGAGGCTTGGACTTCAGGCGGCGCTTTATCAAACGGGATGTGGCAGAAACCCCAGCGCGCGAAATAGGAGGGGGCCGATGCGGACAAGAGAAAAGCATGTCGGACTTCGGTGCCGCGGGCGCGCACGAGAAGTTTTTCTACGAGGCGGCTCGCGACGCCTCTATCTCGATAGCCGGACTCCACTGCCACGGACCGGATGACAATTGAGTGTCCACGGCGCTCCGCTGCAGCACAGCCAACGATACGACCGTCACAAAGCGCAATCTGGAAGCTGTCGAGAATCTCCGTTACGTCCTCCGTGGCTAGGCCGCATTTTGCCAGCAACGAAGTCATCGGCTCGATGTCGGCTTGGGACGCCGAACGGAGATAGACGTGGGTAAGCATGAAACAGTCTCCGGTCAGTGCTCGATGAGGCTGCCGGGCAGCTCTGGCACTTTGTTGATGCCGCGCGTCAGCACCCACTGCTGATACGATGCAACTAGTTGCGGGATGCTACCAGCTTGAACGTTCTCGTGACAAGCCCGAGGTAACTCCAATTTGTATCACTGTGTGATGTATGTGTTATCGGCGCGCGCAGGCAGGAATTTGGCAGAATTGCCGCTCTCCTGGAAGCCGCGCATCGGCACGGGCCAAGCCGAATCGCAATGGCTGGCGGGAGACCCGTATCGCGACAATGCTGACATGCTGCCGCGGCACCTTCAAGTGCCGCCATCGCGCCGCTTGTTGCCGGTCAGCATGGCGGCGATGAGATTCTCCTTGTGAGCCATGCTCATCGCGACGGCGGCAATGAGGTGTATGACGATCAGCACCATCAGGGCGTCCGCCAGCAACTCGTGCACGTCCTTCGGTCCATCCTCGCCCCAGAAGGCGTCCAGCCTCGACATCCAGCCCGTCACGGCGAGCGCGATGATGATGGCCCACATGGTGATCATCATCATCGCGCCGAGCGGGGTGTGGCTCAGATACCGGGGCGGGCGGTGTGCAATCAGTGCCTTGAGGTAGGCCAGCAGGCGGGAGGGCGTGGGCAGCCACGCGGAAAACCTGGCAGGCTCGCTGCCGATGAAACCCCACAGGATCCGGAACAGGACCAGCCCGGCGGCAACATAGCCCACGGCGCGGTGCGACGGGCCGCCGGAGTCCTCGACCAGGTCCCGCAGCACAAGCGCGGCCACGCTCCAGTGCGTCAGGCGCACGGCAATATCCCAAACGCGAATCGACGCAGCGCCGGTCATCATGGCGTGCACGTCTGAGACTGCCGTTACTTCTCGATTTCAGATTTCACGACATCGAGGGTCTTGGTGTCATAGTAGATCTCGGCCTTCTTGCCTTCCTTCGTCGTGCCGTAGATCTCGTAGCAGTTTCCGTCCACCTTGAACTTTTTGATGGTGTAGCCCTGGGCTTCGATCCTGGCCCTGGCGTCGGCTTCTTTCATCCATTCGGCCTTGGGATGGGCGACGCACTTGGCACCAGCGATTGCTCCCGTTGAGAACACGCCAGCGAGCAGGAACAGGCAAATACGCTGCATGGAAGACCTCCGCTTAGTCATATGTGACTGCGAAGCATAGACAAGCAGGTAACGATTCGCAATACGGATTTGCCCCTGCCGCCGCGCGGGCAGCGTATCGGTTTCAGGGGGACTGATCGGCTTGCGCTAGAATGGCTAATGCAGGCCAGGATGGCGCGGCGCCATTCCGGCGTGCGCGGCACATGGCGCATGTGCGTGCAAGCACCGATGTGGTGCGCCGGCGCCGGCCAGGCAACGCCGCAGTAGCCCAAGTTTCCCGCAGCGCTTCGCCTGCCCCATTTTTGAATTCACATGCAGCTCGACGATACCAACCCGCAAAACTCCTTCCTGAACACAACGCGCAAAGAGCGCAAGCGTGTGCAGGTGTACCTGGTCAGCGGCATCCGGCTCGTCGGCTCGATCGAGTCATTCGACGCCTTCGTGGTGATGCTGAGCACACCTGGCGGCATGCAGACCATCTACAAGCGAGCCATATCGACCATCCAGCTGGACACCGGCACGCGGCCGCCAGGCGGCGGTGGCGGTGGCGGCGCGCGTGCGCCAGGCAGCGGGCCGCGCATGCCGGGCGTTGGTCCGCGCACGCCACGCGTGACGTCCGRCGGCAATACCCAGGCGCCCCTTGTGGTGACGCGGAAGCGTCGCTCCATGGCGCCCGGCGGCACAAACGAATAGGGTTGCCACGCTGCCGCGAAGTCCGTTTTTGCCGGATGCGTTGTTGATCGCCGCGAATTGCTGCGTCAGATAGCTGCGGGTCGAGTTCGTCCTCGCCATGATCGGATCGAGTGGCTCGAACCCGATCCGACAGCGATGATTCGCCTGGCTCATCCGGCAGCACGTGCTGGCGATGGTCACATCCCGGCCTCTTCACGCTCTTCACGATCTTCCCGGGCGACTCGCTCGCAATCGTCAGTTCGTCAGCGCCCCGGCGGGATTGCCGGGGCCTGGTCAAACTGTGGAACCGCCCTCCGTCAGTTGCCGATGCCGAGCAACTCCACTTCAAAGTTCAGCGTGGCATTCGGCGGGATCGTCCCCGGCACGCCGCGCGCGCCATAGGCGGTCGGGCCCGGGCAGACCAGCTTGGCCTTGCCGCCGACCTGCATCTTCTGCACGCCTTCGGTCCAGCAGGGGATGACGCGGTTCAGCGGGAACGAGATCGGCTGGCCGCGCTTGTACGAGCTATCGAACTCGGTGCCGTCGGTCAGCGTGCCGCGGTAGTGCACCTTTACCGTGTCCGACGCCTTCGGCGTGGCGCCGGTGCCCTTGACGATTTGCTCGATGGACATGCCGGACGGCAGGGTTTCCACGGCCGGAGCGGCTGCGTGGGCGACGGAGGCCATTCCCAGGGCGGCAAGTAGCAGGGCAATTTTCTTCATGTGTCAGTTTGCAGAGTGGTGGGGGTGAAGTCCGGGCCGGCAAGGCCGGCCGGAAACCACCATCTTAAACCGGGATGACCATCGCAAGCCGCAACCGGGCTGAACCCAGGGGGCCGGGCGCGATGGCGCCAGCGCCGCCAGACGCCGTTGCGAAGCATGGACTCCCCGATGGCCAGACTCAACCGGGCAATGCGCCGGAGGCACCGGCATATCCGGTTGAACAGGGGCCGCCTCCGGCCTCCGCGGCTTGGCGGAGCCTGTACGCATCAAGGCATCACGGGCGGGCGGTAAGGCAGCGTCGAAGCAAATGCCCAGAGCATGAACAGCACAAGCGGCGTGTGAACCAGCAGCTGGGTGAAGGTAAAGCCCACCACGTCCTTGGCCCGGATCCCCAGCACGCCGAGCAGCGGCAGCATCCAGAACGGGTTGATCAGGTTGGGCAGCGCCTCCGCGGCGTTATACACCTGCACCGCCCAGCCCAGGTGGACCTGCAGCGCGTTTGCCGCCTGCATCACGTAGGRCGCTTCGATAACCCATTTGCCACCGCCCGACGGCACGAAGAAGCCGAGCACGGCGGAGTACGCGCCCATGACGGCGGAAAACGATTCCCTGGTGGCGACCGAGACAAAGGCCGACGCCAGGTGGTGCGAAAGGGTAGTGCCGTCTATGCCGGCAGCCTTGGTAAGGATGAATGCGATGCCGCCATACAGCGGAAACTGGATCAGCACGCCGGCGGTGGAGGGCACCGATTTGGCCACGGCGCGCAGGAAGCGCTTGGGCCGCCAGTTCAACAGCATTCCCAGCATGAGGAACAGGAAGTTGTAGGTGTTGAGATTGGAGATGGCGAGGACAGGATCCTTGGTGGTGAACTCGCGGACCAGCCATCCCGCGCCCAGCGCCACGATCAGCAAGGTCAGCAAGGGGCTGTACTCCAGCCATTCGCCGGGACGCGTGGGACGGCCGATGCCATCGCCGGCGTCATCGAGATCTACGCCCATGTCCTGCGCGGTGCGCGCGCGGTCTCCCGCCGGTGCGGAGAAATATGCCACCAGCAATGACGCAACGATCAGCACCGCCGTCATCGCCATCGACTGCCACAGGAAGATGGTCTGGGAGAAAGGGATCACGCCGGTGATATCGAGCAGGGATTTGGGCAGGCTGGCGGGATTGGCCTGCAACTGCGCGGCGGAAGAACTCAGGCCCAGCGCCCAGGTGGCCCCCATCCCCAGGTAGGCCGCCGCGCTGGCCGCGCGGTAGTCCACGCGCAGTCCGCTGCGCCTTGCGATGGCCCGCACCAGCAGTCCGCTTAGGATCAGGCTGATGGCCCAGTTGAGCAGGGAAGTCAGCAGGCTCACCAGCGCGACGAAGGCGATGGCGCCCCGCGCCGTCCTGGGCAGGGCGGCGAGCCGCCGGATCAGCAGCGAAGCAGGCGGCGAAGCCGCCACCACATACCCGGAGATGGCCACCACCGCCATCTGCATGGTGAACGGGATCAGGCTCCAGAAGCCGTCGCCAAATGCTTGCGCCACGCTTTGCGCCGGCGCGCCGGCCGCCATTGCGCCGATTGCCACGACGATCACCGCGATGGCGGCAAAGATATAGGAATCGGGGAACCAGCGCTCGGACCAGTCGGTGACCTTGACGGCCAGCCGTTCGAGTCCGCCGCGGCCTGGATGGTCCGCCGCGTCCAGCGATAGGGGGGTGCTTTTCATTGCTGTCTCCTTACATTGACATGGCTTCTGCGCTCGGCGTGGCGCCTTGCGAGCCCTTGAATCCTTCATAGGCCATGACGGCCGCCGCGAGATCTTCCAGCGCGGTGCCGACAGCCTTGAAGACGGTGATTTCCGCGTCGTCCACGCGGCCGGGATGGCGCCGCTGGCACAAGTCCGCGAGCGTGGCCCGGATGTCGGCCGCGTCGAGCACGCCGGCCTCGATCGGGTGCAGCAGGTCGCCGGCCTTGAGCACGGCCTCGCCCGTGTCGACGAAGACGGAAGCCGCATCGAAGCAACCGTCATCGGCCTCGCGCATGGCTGGCGTGAAGCCGCCGATCAGGTCCAGGTGGGTGCCGGGCCTGAGGAACGCGCGATGCACGAGGGGCGCGGTGGAGAGCGTGGCTGCGGTCACGATGTCTGCGTCTTCGCAGGCGGCGGCGATCGTCGGGACAAAGCGCGCGTCGAAGCCGTCGGCCTGCAGCCGTGCCACCAGCGCTTCGCCTTGCGGCGCATGAATGTCCCAGACGGCAACGCGCCCGATTGGCCTGACGGCGCGATAGGCATGGGGCAGCAGGCTGGCGACCCGGCCCGAGCCGAGCACCAGCATCGACGACGCATCCTTGCGGCTCAGGTACGAGGCCGCCATCGCCGACGCGGCGGCGGTGCGCCTGGACGTGATCTCGTTGCCGTCGATCATGGCCAGCGGCTTGCCGGTGCGCGCGTCGTGCAGCAGGTAGGTCGAGTACAAGCCCGGCAGGCCTTTCGCCGTGTTGCCGGGGTAGATCGTCACGGTCTTCACGCCAAGGTAGGCGCCGCCCCGCCAGGAGGGCATCAGCAGCATGGTTCCGTCCGCATCAATGGCATGGCTGTGGCGCTGCGGGACTTCGCAGCCCCGGATAAACGCCGCGCGCAGCGCGGGCACGAGATTCTCGAACGGCAGCAGGGCACGGGTGGTGTCGGAGTCCAGTATCAACATAGTGGCTTGGGTGGGGGTTGGAATAAGGCAGGCGCCGGCAATCGCGATCACGCATTCAGCACGATGTCGCTGGCCGGAACGGCCTGGCACGCCAGGCACACGCCGGCATCGTCGGGATCCTCGCCGTGCAGGTGCCGGATGCGGCCCGACACGATGGGTACCGCGCAGCTTTCGCACTGGCCGACCCGGCACCCGCTGGGCAATGCCAGGCCGAGTCTTTCGGCGAAGCCCAGCAAAGGCCCGTCCGCCGAGCGCCAGGTGCTGGACATGCCGGACCTGGCGAACACCACGTTGAACTGCTGGCCGGTCCCGGCCACCGTCCGTTCGGGGGAGCGGAACACTTCCCGGAGGATGTCGGAGCGGGGCACGCCGCGGGCAGCCAGCGCATCGGCGAAAGCGCTCATCATCGGCGCGGGGCCGCACATATAGACCAGGGGACGCTGGGCAAGCAGGCGTGCCGGGACATGGTCGGCGCTGACGCGTCCGGCTATGTCGTAGTCGACCCCGGGCACGTCGCATTCCGCCGGACGGTCGTAGAAGTCGACGACTTCCAGCCCCCGGAGGGTTTGCCGTAGTGCCCGGATGCGTGACCGGAATGCATGGGCAAGGCCATTCTGGTTCGCGTAAAGGAGCAGGATCTTCGGCGGATCGGCGAGGCTGGCCAGCGATTCGAGCAGGCAGACGAACGGCGTGATGCCGATCCCGCCGGCCAGCAGCACCAGCGGCCGCCGGGTATGCAGCGGCATGACAAAGGTGCCGGACGGCGCCCGCAGCCAGACCGTATCGCCGGCCGCAAGGCACAGGTTGATATGCGAGGAGGCGCGCCCGAATACAGTCTCGCCGGTTTCCGACACGCCCACCGCGCGGCGCACGGAGATGGAGTAGCCGCGCCGGTCCGGCACGAGGGCCGGGCCGGTGAGCGAATACGAGCGCACGATCTCCTCGCCGGCGGGCGGCATCGTCAGCCTGATCGTCACATGCTGGCCGGGCTGGAAGTCCGGCAGGCCGCCGCCATCGGCGGGTTCCAGAAATACCGACGTGACCTCGCGGGCTTCCTTCACCAGGCTGGCGACGCGGAAGGCGCGATATCCGTCCCACCTGCGCCGCCCCACATCGACGCCGGGATCGCGCTCCACGTTGCAGCGGTAGCCGCGCAGCGGCACGGAGCCGCTGACGGGGTCGATGCTGTCAGCGGCGATCAGGCCGTTGTAGTTGCTGTTGCCCTGTCCCGAGACAGCCAGCGCGGGTTGCGCAAGCGCGTCGCAGCGCTGCCACCAGCCAAACTCGCCGACCACCACGCGCGGATGCAGGCCTTCCCTGACCTTGGCGATAAACCTTGCGCTGCCGACGGCTGTGCTCACCCGGATCGCATCGCCGCTGACTATGCCGCGCGCGGCCGCCAGCGCGGCAGGGATCTCCGCTTCGGGCTGGAGCGCACGGCGCCTGAGCGAGGGCAGGCCGCGATGCTGGCTGTGGCAGTAGTAGCCGCTCTTGGCCGAGGTCAGCACGAACGGGAAGGCGTCGCCCGAAGCGTCCTCGGCATCCATAGGAGACTGGTCCGGGCGTGGCAAGGGCGGATAGCCGTGGCGCAGGAGCTGCTCGGCATATAGCTCCACCAGCCCGGTCGGCGTATTGAAGGCACGATCGCGTGGCCTGCGCGCATACTTGCGCTCCACGTCGGCGACCGGCACGCGGATGCCTTCCGGCTGCTCGCGCAACTTGCCCACCGTCAGGCCGCAAGGGGCCAGCATATGATTCCACCCCGCTTCCAGGCTGCCACCGAAGAAGGCCTCCGACATGCCCAGCCGCACAGCCAGGTCGAACACGATGTCGTTGTCCGCGCGCGATTCGCCGCGCGGCGACACCATGCGCTGGCGCAACTGCACCAGTTGTTCGGCCTCGGCGGAGATCTCGAAGCCGATGCGCAGGCCTTCTCGCTCCCATGGTGTGTTGACCGGCAGCAAGACATCGGCGTAGCGGGCGCTGGGTGTCTCAAACAGGTCGCAATGTACGTAGAAGTCCAGGCTGCGCAGGGCGCGCGCGCCGTCTTCCACGTCGGCCTGCGACAGCAGGGGATTGGTGCCAAAGGCAACCAGGGTGCGCACGGCGTAAGGTTGCGCGTGCAGGATGGCCCGATACAAGTCGCGCGCCGTGACCCATCCTTGCGCGGGCGGGCCGAGCGGCCTCGCCTCATAGCCCAGCGCCTTGCATTTTTGCTCCGGCGGCAAGAGGCCGAAGCTGCTGACGGGGTTGTACGGCGGCTTTTGATAAATGCGATTGCCGCCCTGCTTGTCGAAGCTGCCTGTCAAGGCGTAGAGGCAGGCAATCGCCCGGTCCGTCTGGGTCGCATTGTCATGCTGGCCGACGCCGGACCACGCGTGATAGGCCACGCGCTCAGCCGCGCCGAACAGGCTGGCTGCATGGCGGATCTCCGCCTCCGCCACCCAGGTGAGTGCCGCGGCAACGTCCGCCGGATAGCGGGCGCATTCGCTTGCATACAGGTCGAAGGCGGGCCGGCAGGCGAGGGTGGGGGGACCCGGCCGGTTGGCATTGCCCACTTCGAACGTCCCCCGCAGCGCGACCTGCTCGAAATCCCGCCCGGCCAGCGCCGATGACGGCCGGACTTGTCCGGCGCAGGCATCCCATACCAGGCAGGCCTCGCCATCGGCGAGCCCCACGTCGCGGCCCCGCAGCAAGCGCCCGTTGTCGTTGCGGACCAGCAAGGGGCCGTTGGTCCATTGACGCACGAAGGCGAGATCGAACGCATTCGCCTCGATCAGCAGGTTGGCGATTGCCATGGCGAGCACGGCATCCGTCCCCGGCCGCACGCGCAGCCATTGCTCCGCCTGGCCGGCCAGCGCCGTTTCCCTGGGGTCCACCACCAGCAGCTTGGCGCCGGCGGCCCTGCCGGCGCCAATCGCCTCGGCCTGCGCCAGCCAGGTGTTGGTCGGGTTATGGCCCCACAGCACGATGAGGTTGGCATTGCGGTAGTCCGCGGTCGGCATGCCGCAGCCGAAGGTGAAAGCGTGCGCGTAGTCCTTGTGCCAGTTGCAGATTTCCGTGGCGTAACAGGTGTTGGGGCTGCCGAATAGCCGGATAAACCGCTCGATCCAGTCGATGCTGTCGGACAGCGGCGTGCCGCTCGGCGTGGTGACGGCAAACGCAACCGACTCGGCGCCGCCGTCGCGCCGGGCCTGGAGCATCCGCCGCGCCACTTCGGACAGGGCCTCTTCCCACGAAATGCGTTGCCAGCCGGGATCCGCATCGGTCTTGGGGTTGGTCCGCCGCATCGGATAAAGGAGGCGGTCCGCGCTGTGGACCAGTTCCGGCGCCGATTTGCCCTTCATGCACATCGCCTTGCCCGTGGGGTGCGAGGTGTCGGGGCGGACTTCGATCAGCGCATCATTCGCCACCACGTTCACCGTGCCGCATCGTGAGCGGCACAACGTGCAGTAGCCGCGTTTGTCTTCYTTTGTCATGAGTGTCACCGCATCTTGTCTCCTGACCGGATGCTAGCTAGCATGTGGAGGTATTTCTAATTCATAATTTCGACACAGTAATATCGTAAAAATCGATGATCCCGACTTTGAAGCAAATGCAGCATTTCGTGGCCATCGCGGAGACCGGGCAGGTGTCGCGTGCCGCACTTCGCTGCCATGTGTCGCAGTCGTCGATGACGGCATCCCTGAAGGCGCTGGAGGAAGCGGTGGGCGCACAGTTGTTCACGCGCCATGCTGGCGGCGTCCGCCTGACCGACGCCGGCACGCGCTTTCTCCGGCATGCCCAGCAGATCGAGGATGCGGTGCTGGACGCGGTGGAAGCCGTGAGCGTGGCCCCGGTGGAGATCGCCGGCACGGTGCGCGTGGGTGTGACAGAGACCATCACGGCCTATGTGCTGCCCGGCTTGCTGGCGTCGATCGAGCGAAAGTTCCCCGGGCTCCGGCTGGAAGTGCTCGAGCGGGAGCGGCATGACATCGAACGCGGCGTCCTGGCCGGCGAGATCGATATTGCCTTGCTGCTGGTCTCGAACCTGCCCGGTCTCGACCACGTCGCTTGCGAAACGCTGCTGCGCTCGCCGCGGCAGCTATGGGGCCATCCCGAGCATCCGCTGATGATGGCGGACCGCATCGGCCTGGCGGACGTGGCACGGCACGACTACATCCTGCTCGACATGGACGAGCATATCGCCACCGTCGGCAAGTACTGGGGGCAATATGGCCTGGCACCGCAGGTGCGCTACCAGAGCTGCTCGATCGAGGCGGTGCGCAGCCTGGTCGCGGCCGGGCGCGGCATCGCTATCCTGTCCGATCTGGTTTACCGGCCTTGGTCGCTCGAAGGGCAGCGGATCGTGCGGCGCGCGATTGCCGACAAGGTACCGTCGATGGATGTTGGCCTGGTATGGAAACGCGAGCCCGCCACGCCAGGTAATGTGGTGGCGCTGGCCGACTACCTGCGCAGTGCGTTGAAGGGCAGGGACAAGGCGCGTGCCTGAGGGAGACGGGCAAGAGATCCGATTGATCTGCCCACCCGCGCGGGGCGCATTGCATTTTGTACATCGGAAAGCCGGACGCTRGCAAGCCTCCACAAGGCTGTTGTGCGTTGTGCGCCGACGGTCATGCGGCGCCAGTGGCACCCGGCGGCAAACTTGGCTAGAGTGGGAACCTCGTACAGCTTGCATCATGCATGAGGACATCAATGGAAGCACAGCGCCTGCAGTTCCCGGGAAGTGACGGCCAGCAACTCTCCGCGCGGCTGGACTTGCCCGTTGGCCCGGTCCGGACCTTTGCCTTGTTCGCCCATTGCTTCACATGCGGCAAGGACGTGCTGGCGGCAACGCGCATCGCGCAGGCGCTGACCGCACACGGCATCGCTGTCCTACGCTTCGATTTCACCGGTCTTGGCGGCAGCGGCGGCGACTTCGCCAATACCAATTTCTCGTCCAATGTGGCCGACTTGCTGGCGGCGGCGGACTATCTCCGGCAACATCACCGCGCGCCAGCCCTGCTGATCGGCCATAGCCTGGGCGGCGCGGCCATTCTCAGCGCCGCGCTCGGCATCCCCGAGGCCAAGGCGGTTGTCACCATTGCCGCGCCAAGCGATCCCAGCCATGTCGTCGGCCTGTTCAAGGACCAGGCTGCGCGCATCGAAGCCGACGGCGAGGCCGAGGTCAGTCTTGCCGGGCGCCCGTTCAGGATCAAGCGGCAGTTCATCGAGGATGTGGCGGAGCAGAGACTGCTCGACGGCGTGGCCAGGCTGCGCAAGGCCTTGCTGGTCATGCACGCGCCGCAGGACGATACGGTTGGCATCGACAACGCCACACAGATCTTCATCGCCGCGAAGCATCCCAAGAGCTTTGTCTCCCTGGATCGCGCCGATCACCTGCTGACGCGCAAGGAAGATGCCGTCTACGTGGCCAACACGATTGCCGCATGGAGCCAGCGCTACCTCGATATCAATGTGGAAGAGGTGCCGGCCGCCGTGGCGGAAGAGGGGCTGGTGCGCGTGGAGGAAAACCACGCCGGCAAGTACCAGCAGCGTATCACCGCCGGGCCGCATCACCTGCTTGCCGACGAGCCGGTTTCTTTCGGCGGGCTCAATGGCGGGCCGGCGCCTTACGACCTGCTGCTGGCCGCGCTTGGTGCGTGCACGGCCATGACGATGCGCATGTATGCGGAGCGCAAGGGCTTCCCGCTCGAACATGTGGCCGTGTCCCTGCGCCACGAGAAGATCCACGCGGCCGATTGCGCGGAGTGCTCGACCACCGAAGGCAAGATCGACTGGATCGAACGGGAGATCACCATGCGCGGTCCGCTGGACGAGGCCCAGCGCGCCGCATTGCTGGAAATTGCGGATAAATGCCCGGTGCACCGGACGCTGCATTCGGAGGTGATGGTGCGGACGCACGAGGCGGAGACGGCGGCCGGTTAGGCAGCGCGGGGGCGGCCCGTGCGGCCGCTCCTTTCGGCCCTCAGAGGAGGGTGGTCTCGATTCGCGATGCCGCCTTCAGGAACAGCGTCACCGGCGTACGCTCGCAGATCTCGGCGAGCCGCTTGCGTTCGGCCTCGCCCAGTTCGGCGCCGATCACCCGGACTTCACGCCGGATGAAGCGCGCCTCGTCCTTGCCCTGGAAGACGGCGGTGACTTCCACGTCCGCCACGGGCCATTGTTTGCGCTGCATATACATCTTCAGCGTGATGGCCGTGCACGATACCAGCCCGGACAGCACGAAGGCGAAGGGCGGCGGACCCTGGTCGGTGCCGCCCAGCCCGGCGGATTCGTYGCCGACGAGTGCGTGGCTGCCAGCCTGGAGGTGAACGAGGTAGTTGGCGTCGGCCGGGCCGATCCTGGCGGTGGCTTGGGAGCTTGACATGGCATTTCCAAGGGTTGCTTGAGCGGATATTACGCAGATGCGGGCGCGAGGGAAAGGACCGGGCCTGCGCAGGCGAATTCGCTTGCAGATGTAGCGCCGCCCGGACCGGCTACCCGCCGGCTAGCCCACGCCTACACTGTAAGCACAGCTTTGAGAGTCGGGGCGAGCATGAATTCAACGCAAATATTGCCGTTGCTGCTGCATTTCGATCAGTATCTCGGTCCCGCCATCGCGCAGTACGGCCTCCTGGTCTACGGCATCCTGTTCGCCATCGTGTTCTGCGAGATAGGCCTGTTGCCGCTGTTCTTCCTGCCGGGCGATCCGCTGCTGTTCATCTGCGGCGCGTTCTGCGCTTCGGGGGCGTTGAGTCTGTGGGTGCTCCTGCCGTTGCTGCTGATCGCCGCGGTCACTGGCAGCCTGCTGAACTATGCCATCGGCAAAACCATCGGGACGCGCGTGTTTGCCGGCGGCTACCGCTGGATCAACCAGGACGCGCTGCGCAAGACGCAGGCCTTCTGTCGGCGGCATGGCGGCCTGGCCCTGCTGCTGTCGCCCTTCGTCGCTGTGGTGCGTACCTTCGCGCCCTTTGTCGCGGGCGTGTCCGACATGCCGGTAGCGCACTTTGTGCTGGCGGCTGGCGCCGGTGCGGCGGTGTGGGTGATCTCGCTGCTGGCCGGCGGCTATCTCTTTGGCAATGTGCCGCTGGTGCGCGACCATATGAGCGCCATCGTGCTGCTAGGTCTCGCGCTCGGCCTGGGTTCACTGGTGGTGGCGAGTGCGTGGCGGGCGGTGCGGGGGCGGCAGGGGGCGCGGGGGTGATACTGCTGGCGGTCGGCTGCACTTCGCCTGGAACAACGATGCATCGAGTCCAGGGTGTGCGTGCCGGCAGGAAGGCGGGAGCCGTCCTACATCCTGCAAGGAGGGGACACCGGGAGGCAAGGGGCGCCGGGGGGCGCCCGTAGCGACCGGCCAGCGTATCCGCTGACGCCGGCCGGGGGCGAGGATCAAGGCGATACGCTTGCGGCGACTTGGGTGTAGGTCTTCTTGTAGGTGAGGTCCGCCATGCCGGCCGGGTAGGTGTAGTCGAACTGGCACTTCACCGCACGTCCGAACTTGGTCGACCACCAGCAGACGTCGTTCTCGCTATAGGTGGCGAAATTGACATCATTCGAGTTCGTATAGGCGACGACATAGCGGATACGCAGGGTGTCGAGGGTGCCCGCCGGCGTGCTGAGTTGTTCGAACCCTTCCACCACGGCATTCACGGCGGCCGTTTCGTGGTAGCCAAGCGCGCAGTTCAGCGTCCAGGCAGGGCTCCAGGTCTTGCCCACGTACAACGGGAAGTTGTACAGGTCACGCTTCGGCGCGTAGGTGCACTGGTTGGTGCCGGGGGGGCGCGACCGGGTCAGGCGGTTGCGGTCGCCATCCTGCGTGTAGGTCTCGACGACAGTGTTTGTTGCATCGGTGGCCACGAGCGTTGCGATGCCGTTGGCGATGACGGTGGTGGTATAGGTAAGGGGTTTCGTCACCGTGGTGCCGTTCAACAGCAGGTTGGATTCGTTGAACGTGATGGCTTCACCGACCCTGGGTGCAATGGCGGCATAGCGATGCGGCGGGACCGTGATCGTGATGGTGGCGGAATTGGCCGGGTTGCTTACGGAAACGGCCTTGAGCGTGACGGTACCGCCTTCGGGGCTCGTCAGCGCGGCTTTCCACGACTGCTCGGTGATTGCCGGTGACGAGATCGTGGTCTTGCTCGGCGTGGCGGTCCAGGTGACTGCCTGGTTGGCGTCCAGCTTCACCTCCTTGCCGGACTCCACGGTAAGGCTGGCCGACTGCCCCGCGGCAACCAAGGTCGACTTGGCGCCGTCCGATGTCGCGCCTACGGAGAGGGGACTGGCGGTGCCGCCGTCCCACCGCCGCCGCAAGCCGCCAGCA
>NZ_JBFTLX010000174.1:0-14774 GCF_056396665.1 Cupriavidus sp. 05T313
CCATTCGGGCAGGCCAGCCGGGGCGTCGTGCCAAACAGACGGCAGATCAACGGGCGCTCGGCATAAACCTGGCAACCCTTGCTGCCAAGATGGGGGCAACTTAGGTTTTCAAGCGCAGCTTCGTGCTCGGCATCGCTTTTTACGGGAAGCCTCGACATCTCCTCCGTCGACGCCATCACTGGCCCACAACAGTCATGGCAGCCAGGTGTGCATTCGAATGAGGGAATCCGTGATCGAAAAAATCTGATTTTTTGACTGGTCATTTCAGTCACTCGAGTCATTTGAGCGTCCCCCATTTGAGCGTCCCGCTTCATTGGCCTGCCCACCTGCCTGCGATTGACCTGGTGGCCGGCGGCGCACGCATCAAATGCGCAGCCGCGCCAGCCAGGCCACTGCCACCGCAGCCGCGGAAAGCCAGAGCGCAACAATCACGGCGACCGCAATGCGGCTGCCGGGACGCTCCGCAGCGAGCGCGGCGGCGGCCCGATGCTCTTCCATCACTTCAAGCGGGATCATCCGGACCACCAGCAACACGCCGAGGGGCACCAGCACCACATCGTCCAGATAGCCAAGAATCGGGATGAAGTCCGGAATCAGGTCGATCGGAGACAACGCATAGGCGGCGACCAGCATGGCCAGCGCTTTCGCATACCAGGGCGTGCGGGGATCGCGCGCAGCGAGCCACACCGCGTGGACGTCGCGCTTCACCTCCCGTGCCCATGCGCGCGCGCGGGCGGCCAGCCGCGGAAGGAAGTCCGAGCGCAACATGTGGCTTCGCACGTCATCCATGACAGGTACGGCACCAAGTGCGAGCAGCAATGTGGCCAATGGCAGGGTGACACTGAACCCAACATGCCTGAACCCTACCGCCCCGACTACACCGCCGGCAAAGAACAGCGCGACCAGCGTAACGAGCACCCGCAGCTTTCTCCGGTCGGCCAGCACCGTTGGCTTGGCGGAATTGGCCCTGGCCAGGTTCCAGTAGAACAGCTTACCCAGTTCAATGCCGATGTCGGTGACCATACCCGTTATGTGCGTGGTGCGGATCTCGGCCTTCGAGAGCTTTGTGATCATGGCATTCTGCAACCCCATGATGAAGCAAAGCACCATGACCGTCGCCGGCACGAACAGCCATTCGTGACGCTCGAGATTGCTGCCCAGCAGACCGAAACACACCAGCAACACGGATTCAAGCATCAACGGCAGCGCGAATTCGCTGTGCAGGCGCTCGCGCCGCCCCCAGTTGATCAAAATCGCAGAGCAGGCCRCACCCGCCAGAAACGATAACAAGGCACCCAGGCCGTCCAGGATGAGCCCGATGCTGCCGAGCGCCAGATTGTCGGCCATGGCGGACACTATGCCCGACATATGGGAGGTGTATTGCTGCACCGCCAGGAATCCGCCTGCGTTGGTGGCGCCTGCCACAAACGCAAGATAGCGTGCCAGTTGCCGGTCGGCCTCCGGACTGCGTTCCCTCCCGGTCAATCTGCGCAAGTATGGAATCGGCATGGTCACATCGGTGAGCGTTACCTTCAGTTCAGACCGCGTCTATTCGGCATCGGCCGGCGAACGCGTCAGCCCGCGAGCTTTTGCCAGAAGTTGTGATCCGCCGCCAGCCGTTTGCCCTGTTTCAAGCGACGCGCGGCCGAGCGCAGATTCAGCGGATGCGTGGTTTCCAGAGCGCGCGCACGCATCAGCAATTCGTCCAGCGAGGGAAGTGCCTGCGCGCCCTTCCAGGCGAACAGCGCGTAGTTGCAACTGTCCTCAGAGGGAGAAATGGAAAAGGAGTCGCCGAACACCGAACGAATTTCTTCCATATAGAACGGAATATCGGCATCGCTGTCGATGAAGTTGGCGACCAATACTCCATCGTCGGCGAGCCTAGCGTGGCACGCCGCGTAGAAGTCCGCGCTGCCCAATTGTGTTGGCATGCCATGGGCGAGAAAGCCATCCACCAGGATGACCTCCGGCCGCGCGCCCTGACTCTTGACATATTCGGCGCCATCCGCGCAAACCACCTCGAGCCGTTCGTCGTCGGGCGGAATGTGAAACGTATCGCGCAGGGCAATCACCGCCGGATCGATTTCGATGGCGACAACCTTGGCATCCGGCAGATGCCGATAGCAGTACTTGAGCAATGATCCCCCGCCGAGGCCGATCATCGAAATCCTGGCGGGCGCCGGCTGCAACAGTAAAAACGCCATCATCGTCCGTGTGTAGCCAAGAACAAGCTTGTCGGGATCACGCCGCGACATGACGCTTTGCGTTGCCAGCGCGTCGAAATGCAGTGAAAGCGCAAGCGAGGTTTCCAACACCGTCGGCGTGCCGTCGTTGGGCGCTTCGGACAGAAACTTCAAGTAGGCTTCAAAGGACGTGCGCGTGGGGTCCATCTGGGGGGCTCGATCGGGCGTGGTATTCAATTCGTCACTCAGTCAGCAGGGCGGCAATGACTTTCACGGCAGCAACTTCATCCGGTCCGGTGGCCCGAATATGCACCTCGGTCCCCGCCCGTGCCGAGAGCCGCATCACCTCCATCACATTCTTGGCATTCGCTGTGCAGTCATTACTGACAAGCAGGATCTCGGATTCGAACTGAGCGGCGGTAAAGGTTAACCGCGCTGAGCCCCTGCCTTGCAAGCCCATGCGGTTCGTCATTTCAATTGTCGCGTTTACCACATCGCCCTCGGATAAGAAGCGGCCCCTAAGCAACTTGCAAACATCACGTCCTCTGGCTTGCCGCCATAGGCCGGACAAGACCGGCTGGCATGCCGGAACATCGTCAAGTTGTATATAATGATAACGCTATTATCATACAACACTATTCGAGAGCGCATGGAATCCAAGACCGCCCGTTTCACCGTGTTGATCGACCCCGTGAAGAAGAAGGCCTTTGAATCGCTGTGCGCGGCGCAGGATCAGACGCCGTCACAGGTGGTGCGCCAGTTGATCCGCGACTATCTTGAGCAGCATGGCGTGGCTTACGCCACGCGGCCCCAAGTCGGTACCACGCTTCCGGCCAGGAAGGACCGCGAGTGACCAATGTCCGCGTCGCGGACTACCAGCATCAATCCGCAGTTCCACTTCGAGGTCGCATCCGGCAAAGGTCCGCGCAAGGGCACCGAGATGCCTGCCCTCCCTGCGAGGTGCCGACCGGAAGGCAACGCTTCCTGCCGTCACGGAATGCCGCGGCCGCCGTCAGGCCCTTGCAACAATCGGGAGAGATCCATGCACAAGCCGGCGGTTAGTTATCGCGTCACTCCGCGCGCAAAGGCGCTCGTCGACGGCAGTTTCCAGCCGAAGGTGCTGGTGGCCATCTACCGGGGTGATGCCCTGCTTAGAGATGTCACGCTCTACGCGCGCGGTGGCTCTTGTCCGTTACGCGCCACCGCGGCAAGGCTTGCCGAAGCGCTGGCCTTGCGGATTCAGGCGGTACTTCAAGCGGTGCTTGAGGACATACAAGAGACGGATGACGTCGCCACGGCCGCCATTCAGACACTATTGCGCCGTATTGGACTCAGGACGAGCCTGCGATCCGTCACCATGGGCGATGCCGGCGCCAGCTAGCCGGGTTCGGGAAGAGGCATTGGTGGCGCAAGGACGCAGCACCGCATGTCCACGCCCCCTGTCAAGCATCCCAATCCTCCACCTGCTCCACAAGCTGCTCCATGGTTGCTTCGCCAGCCCGTTCGCGCAAATGCCTCACGCGCTTTGATGCCTGCGTGGCTTATGTTAATCACATTAACATAGTGATTACACGTATGGCGCATTGAATTATGGTTCCTGGCATATGAAATCTTCATCCCGTATGCTAGGTTGTAACAAGCAAATGGCGACCGCCGCTGCCGATTCACCGGCAGTGCTCGGTGGCAGTGCCGAGCACCGCCTGGCAGCAGACATTCATGCATGATGTGATGCATCTGACCATCGTACTAGCACGTTGAGGCTCCATGGAGATCAAGACTGCTCGGCTGACGCTGCTCATCGATCCAAACAAGAAGGCCGCTTTCGAGCGCCTTTGCGCGCAACAGGATCTGACGGCATCGCAGGTGGTGCGCCAGCTCATCCGCGAGTACCTCGCTCAACATGGGGTCCAGTACGTGCCCAGCGGATTGAACTCGGACAATGTCGAGCCTGCCGGCGATGAGACAGTGCCACAAGCGCAGGCGCAGTCTGAAGCCCCGCCCGCCAAACGGCGCACCGCACGCCGCAAGGGCTAGGCCATGAGCAGCCTGCCCCCGGCCGCACAATGGCTCCATATCGACTGGGTGCTTATTGTCGTGGGGGCCTGGTTGCTGGTCGGGGCCGCGGGCGTTCTCGCGCTGCAGCGGCTGACCCTGGTGTCTCGCGTTCTCTTCCCTCTCGGTGGATTGCTTGGACTGGCGCTTTCCGGCTTCGCGCTCGCCTCGGTACACGGCACGCCGGAGGTCGCAGTACTGGCCATCGGGCTGCCGTCGCTGCCCTTCCACGTCCGGCTCGACAGCCTCTCCGCTTACTTCTTGATGGTCATCGGCGGCGCGACCGCGGGCATCTCCATGTTCGCGGCCGGGTATTTCCGCAAGGGCGAGGGCACGCCGCCAGGCTTGCTTTGCCTGGAATATCACCTGTTCCTGGCCAGCATGGCCGGTGTCATTCTGGCTGACGATGCCTATTCGTTCATGGTGATGTGGGAGACCATGGCGCTGTCGTCATTCTTCCTGGTGACCGCGAATCACCGCATTCCGGAGGTGCGCAGCGCCGGCTACATCTACATCACGATGGCGCGGATCGGCGCGATCGCAATTCTGCTCTGCTTCGGTGTGCTGCAGGCCAACACCGGTGACTACACCTTCGCCAACATGCGCGGCCAGGCTCTGACGCCCTTCTGGGCATCGATTGCCTTCCTGCTTGCCGTGTTCGGCTTCGGCGCCAAGGCCGGCATACTGCCCTTGCATGTCTGGCTGCCGGAGGCACATCCGGCAGCGCCCTCGCCGGTCTCCGCGATGATGAGCGGCGTCATGCTCAATACAGCCATCTACGGGCTGTTGCGCGTGTCCTTCAATCTGCTGTCCATGCGCCTGTGGTGGTGGGGTGCGCTGCTTCTGGCCATCGGCCTGGCCACCGCCCTGTTCGGCGTGGTCTTCGCCGCGGTGCAGACCGACATGAAGCGCTTGCTGGCCTACTCGTCGATCGAGAACATGGGCCTGCTGTTTGTCGCCATGGGCCTGACCCTGATCTTTTCGGCTTATGACATGAGGCCGATGGCGGCACTAGCCCTGACCGCGACGCTCTATCACGTCGCAAGCCATGCCTTCTTCAAGAGCCTGCTTTTTCTCGGCACGGGCAGCGTGCTGCATGCGACCGCCGAGCGAAGCCTGGGCAAACTGGGCGGATTGATACGGTACATGCCCCGGGTGGGCTGGCTCACATTGCTGGGGGTGCTGGCCAGCGCAGGCCTGCCTCCGCTCGGCGGTTTCGTGTCGGAGTGGCTGCTGCTGCAGAGCTTCCTGTTCACGCCCGGCTTGCCGATGCCACTGCTGACCATGCTGATTCCGGTGGTCGCCGCGCTGATCGCGCTGGTGGCGGCGCTGGCCGGTTATACGATGGTCAAGTTCTTCGGCGTGATCTTTCTCGGCCAGCCGCGCGAGCACAAGCTCACCCACCCGCATGACGCCGGCCCCTGGGAATGCGCGGGCATGGCGTGGCTGGCCCTTGGCTGCGTGGCGCTTGGCCTGTTGCCGACGCAGTTCATTCAGCTGATCGACCCGGTGACGCGACAACTGGTCACCGCCGGCCTGGGTGCCCAGGTAGCGGCAAGCGGATGGCTGCTGGCGCCGACCAACCGGGACCAGGCCAGCTATGGGCCGGTCATCTTCCTGCTCGGCATCCTGGCCAGCTTTGCCCTGGCCTACGTGCTCGTGCGCTGGCTGTACCACGGCCGGTTGCGCCGCGGCCCGCCGTGGGCCTGCGGGTTTCCCTGGGGCACCGCGCGCATGCAGGACACCGCCGAGGGATTCGGCCAGCCTATCCGGCAGATCTTCGAACCCTTTTTCCTGATGGAGCGCGAGCTGCCGACGCCCTTCGACGAACGGCCGCGCTACCGCGTGACCATTGAGGACCGCTTCTGGCGCTGGCTATACCTGCCCGCTGTCGATCTGGCCTCGTATCTGGCGCGGCTGGCCGGCTTGATGCAGCAGGGGCGCATCTCCGTGTATCTGCTGTATAGCTTCCTGACTCTGATTGCCACGCTACTGGCGGTGATGCGATGAGGTCTCCATGACAGTCACCGGCTTGCTGTCACAGTCGATCGAGATCGTGATATCGATCGCCCTGGCGCCGCTTCTGACGGGCTGGGTCAATCAATGCCGTGCCTGGTTGCAGAACAAATCCGCGCCTAGCCTCTGGCAGCCATATCGCACGCTGCACAAACTGTTCAACAAGGAATCGGTGGTGGCACACAACGCATCGCCGCTGTTCCGCGTCACGCCCTATGTGGTGTTCGGCTGCATGGCGCTGGCATGCGCGATCATCCCAACCCTCTCGACGGACCTCCCGCTGGCGCCCGCGGCCGATGCGATCGCGCTGGTCGGCCTGTTTGCGCTGGCACGGGTTTTCATTTCGCTGGCGGCGATGGACATCGGCACCGCCTTCGGCACCCTGGGGGCGCGGCGCGAGATGCTGATCGGGTTTCTTGCCGAGCCGGCATTGCTGATGGTGCTGTTCTCGGCCTCGCTGGTTTCCAAATCGACATCGCTCACYACCATCGTCGAGACACTCGCCCATCGCCAACTGGCGATCTACCCCGGGCTGGCCTTTTCCGGCGTTGCGTTCACCATGGTGTCGCTGGCGGAGAACGCACGCGTGCCGGTCGACAACCCCGCCACGCATCTGGAGCTGACGATGATCCATGAGGCGCTCATCCTGGAATACTCAGGCCGCCACCTCGCACTCATCGAGTGGGCCGCGAGCCTGAAGCTGTTCGCCTACTCGTGTATCGGACTCGCGCTGTTCTTCCCCTGGGGCATCGCCGAGGCCCAGGCGCCATCGTCCATGCTGCTGGCGCTGCCGGCGCTGCTGGCCAAACTCATGGTGGGCGGCATCCTGCTTGCCGCGCTGGAGACGGTGAGCGCCAAGATGCGCATCTTCCGCGTCCCGGAATTCCTGGCTACCGCCTTCTTGCTGGCGGTGATCGGCATGCTGGTGCATTTGCTGCTTGCCCGCTGACATGAGCACCCTGCTGACCCAGTTTGTCAACCTGCTCGGCGCGGTGCTGCTGATCCTGGCCTTCGGGATGATCTCGCAGCGCCGCATCCTGACGCTGATCCACCTGTTCACGCTGCAGGGCGCCACCCTGGCGCTGGCGACGGCCGTGGTCGGCTACGTGACCCGGCAGCCAGACCTGTACCTGTCGGCCGGCGTGACTTTCGCGCTTAAGGTGCTGCTGATCCCCTATCTCCTGCACCGGGTCATCACCCGGCTTGATATCCGCTGGGACGTAGAGACGCTGATCAACATTCCGACCATCATGGTGATCGGCATTCTGGTGGTGATCTTCGCGTTCAACCTGGCCATGCCGATCTCGCGGCTGTCGGTGAAGTTGGCCAGCGGCACGCTCGGCATCGCGCTGGCCTGCATACTGCTTTCGTTCCTGATGATGATCACCCGGTCGAAGGCGATACCGCAGGTCATCGGCTTCCTGGCCATGGAGAATGGATTGTTCTTTGCCGCGACCTCGGCGACCTACGGCATGCCGATGGTGGTCGAGCTAGGCATCGCGCTGGACGTGCTGATCGGCGTGCTGATCCTGGGCGTGTTCATGTTCCAGATCCGCGAGCAGTTCGACAGCCTGGACATCCGCCACCTAGAGAAGCTGAAGGAGGACTGAGTTGATCGCGCTAGCCTTCCTGCTTGCAACCCCGCTCGCCGGCGGGCTGGTGCTGGCGCTGGTCGGTCATCGCGATCATGCGCGCGACGTCAACGTCGTGTTCAGCCTGGGCACCTTCATCGCGGCCTGCCTGCTCACCGGGCGAATTATCGACGACGGTCCCACGCTCGCGTGGGACCGTGCGTTCTACATAGACGCCCTGAACGTGTTTCTCGTTACGCTGACCGCGTTCGTGGGCCTGACCACGTCCATCTTCTCGCGGCCCTACATGCGCGTGGAGCGCGACCACGGCAAGATGACGCCGCCGCGGCTGCGCCTGTACCACAGCATGTACCAGCTATTCACCTTTACGATGCTGCTGGCGCTGACCACCAACAATATGGGCATCGTATGGGTGGCGATGGAAGCCGCCACGCTGACCACGGTGCTGTTGGTCAGCGTGTACCGGACGGCGGCCAGCCTCGAGGCGGCCTGGAAGTACTTCATCCTGTGTGGCGTGGGTATCGCCCAGGCGCTCTTTGGCACGGTGCTGCTCTACATGGCGGCCGAGCAGGTCATTGGCCCCGAGGGCGGCGCGCTGCTGTGGACCAACCTCGATGCGGTCAAGGGCCGGCTGGACCCGAATATCATCACCCTGGCGTTTGCCTTCCTGTTCATCGGCTATGGCACCAAGGTCGGCCTGGTTCCCGTGCACAACTGGCTGCCGGACGCGCATGCCGAGGGGCCAACCCCGGTGTCCGCCGTGCTGTCCGGCCTGCTGCTCAATGTGGCGCTCTACGCCATCCTGCGCTGCAAGGTGTTGACGGACGGCGCGCTGAACAACCATCTCACCGGCCGCCTGATGATGGGCTTCGGCCTGGTTTCCGTAGTGGCGGCGGTCTTGCTCCTCATCCGTCAGCGGGACGTCAAGCGCATGTTCGCCTACTCCTCCATCGAGCATATGGGCATGATGACCTTCGCTTTTGGCATGGGCGGCCCGATCGCCAGCTTCGCCGGACTGCTGCACATGACGGTGCATTCGCTGGTCAAGTCCGCGATCTTCTTCGCCGTCGGCCATGCGGCCCAGCAAGCGGGAACCCAGGCCATGGACGAGATCCGCGGGCTGGTCCGGGTCAGCCCCACGGTCGGTTGGGGCCTGATGCTGGGCGTACTGGCCATTCTGGGCATGCCACCGTTCGGCGTGTTCGCCAGCGAGTTCCTGATCGTGACGACCGCGATGCGGGAACAACCCTGGGCCACGCCCTTCCTGCTGGTCGCGCTCGGCCTGGCCTTTGCGTCAGTGTTCAGCCGCGTGCAACCGATGGTCTTCGGCGAGACCACCCTGAAACCCCTGCCGCACCCGCCGGCGCTGGTCCCGGTATTCTTGCACCTCATACTCGGCTTGATGCTGGGTCTCTATATCCCGCCGTACCTGGATGCGTGGTACCGCCAGGCGGCCGCCATGCTGGGGGGTTGAGCACATGGCCCTGCCTGAACTCGGACTCGACCTGCATCGCCTCCCGGCACCGCTGCCGGTATGGCACGGGCTCGCCGGTCCCGATGCATGGAGCGCGGCAGCGCGCACGGTCGCGGACACGGGCGGACGACTGATTTCCGTGTGGGGCGCCGATCGCAGCGCTGCGGGCGGGACGTTGGCGGCATGCGCCGCGTATGCCGTACCGGATGGACTGGTCTGGCTCGAACTGCGGCTCGGCGGCCCGGCTCAGGGGGTTCCGGATCTGGCCGGCATCTTCCCGTGTGCCGGGCGGATGCAGCGCGCCATGGCGGACCTCTCGGGCATCCGGGTGCAAGGCAGCCACGACCAGCGCCCGTGGCTCGACCATGGCCTGTGGCCACCCGGGTCATTCCCCCTGCAACATGGGACGCAACCGCTGGCCGCCGCGGGCAGGCTGCCCGCGGACTACGCCTTCGTACGTGTCGATGGCGATGGGGTGCATGAGATAGCCGTCGGCCCGGTGCATGCCGGCATCATCGAACCCGGCCACTTCCGCTTCTCCGTCGTCGGCGAAAAGGTGCTGCGCCTTGAAGCCCTCCTCGGCTACACGCACAAGGGCATCGAACGCCGCTTCACCGAACTGGCGCCGAGTGAGGCTTACCGGCTCGCAGGCCGCATCTCAGGCGACTCGACCGTGGCCTATGCCTGGGCCTACTGTATGGCGCTGGAATCCGCCTCGGGGAGCGAAATACCGGCAAGGGCGGCCTCGCTGCGCGCCCTGATGCTGGAGCGCGAGCGCGTGGCCAACCACCTGGGCGACCTCGGTGCGTTGGGCAACGATGCCGGACTGGCCTTTGGACTGGCTCAGTTCTCGCGGCTGCGCGAGGATTGGCACCGGCTGTCCGGGGAAGCCTTCGGACATCGCTTCATGATGGATGCGGTGGTGCCCGGGGGTGTCGCGATCGATCCGGCGCCGCGCATGATGGACCGGCTGCGCAAGCAGTGCGACGGCATCGAGCGCGAAGTTCGCGCGTTGCGGCGCGTCTATGACCAGCATGCCGGACTGCAGGACCGGTTTCGCGCCACGGGCCGGGTAACGCCACAACTTGCCGCCCAGCTTGGCCTCGCGGGGCTCGCCGGACGCGCCAGCGCGCAAGCGGCGGACCTGCGCTGCGACCACGCATGGCCGCCCTATGACCGGTTAGACGTCACGATGGCCACGCACCGCGATGGCGATGTCGCCGCACGCGTGGCGATGCGCTTTGACGAGACCATTGAATCCCTGCGGCTTGTTCGCGCCATCTGCTCGGAACAGCCCGGCGGCACGATCCATGCCGGCATCCGGGCGCAGGACGCGATCTCCATCGGAGCAGGCTGGGTGGAGGGCTGGCGCGGCGAAATCCTTGTGGCGCTCGAAATCGGCGCTGACGGCAGAATCCTGCGTTGCCACTGCCATGATCCCTCCTGGCAGAACTGGCCGGTGCTTGAGCACGCGGTCATTGGCAACATCGTTCCGGACTTTCCGCTGATCAACAAGTCATTCAACCTCAGCTATTCGGGACACGACCTCTGATGTGGCGCATCCTCAAACAAATCGTCCGCACTGGCATCGTCACGGAGCCGCCCCCGGCCGTCGATGGCGATGGTGGCGCCGCGATGCAACGTATCCACCAGGACATCCTCGACATCCTCGGTCAGGCGCTCACGATCAGGGAGGTCGATGCAGGCTCGTGCAACGGCTGCGAGCTGGAAATCCACGCGCTCAACAACCCCTACTACAACATTGAGGGGCTTGGCATCAAATTCGTTGCCAGCCCGCGCCACGCTGACATGCTGCTGGTGACAGGACCGGTTTCGCGCCACATGGAAGACGCTTTGCGGCGTACCTATGACGCGACGCCAGAGCCGAAACTCGTGGTCGCGGTGGGTGACTGCGGCTGTACAGGAGGCATCTTCGGCGAGAGCTATGCGAGTTGCGGTCGCGTCGCCAACGTCATCCCCGTCGACGTCGCCGTGCCTGGCTGCCCGCCTCCCCCCATCGAGATCCTGCGGGGGATACTGACCGCCGTGCAGCGGCGCAAAAGCTAGATCCTCCACGTGATCCTCATGGAGGATGGCGACGGCATCTTTTAAAGGAAGCGCGGTCAACGCGGCCACGACGGCTCCGGGGGTCGTGCAGACCGGCGTAGTGACCGGCATCAAGCACATTTTCCGACAGGGAGCGAGACAACGGGAAGCGGGGAAAGCCGGCAGGGGTTGCCCCGCCGCGACAGCACACCCCGACCTCACTCCAGGGTCACATTGGCCTTCTTGACCAGTGCCGCATAGCGCGCCGCTTCGCTCTGGAAGAACTTCGCGGCGGCCTCCGGCGTGCCGGGATTGATCGTATTGCCCTGCCTCTTCATCGCTTCCAGGACATCCGGGCTGGTGAATGCCTTGACGAACACGGTGTTGAGGCGCTTGACCTCGGCCGGCGGAAGCCCTGCCGGACCCACCACGGCAAACCAGCCCTCGACCGCGAAGTCTGGCAAACCTTGTTCGGCGATGGTTGGAATCTCCGGCGCGGCGGGCGAGCGCGTGGCGCCGCACAGGCCGATCGCACGCAGGGTGCCGTTCTTCAGGTGCGGCGCCACGGCGTTAAGCGCCACGACCCCCATCTCCACCTGGCCCGCGATCAGGTCGGTCATCATCGGGCCGGTGCCTTTGTAGGGCACGTGCCGGGCTTTGACGTGCGCTTCATCGAGGAACATCTCCGCGGCGAGCTGGATGATGGTACCGTTGCCCGATGACGCATAGTTGAGCGAATCGGGCTTGGCCTTGAGCAAGGCAACGAGTTCCTGCACGTTCTTCGCGGGAACCTTGGGGTTGACCACAAGGACCAGCGGCGTCGAGCCGATCACGCTGATGGGCGTGAAGTCCTTGATCGCGTCGAACGGCATCTTCTTGTACACGCTCGGATTGATGACATGGTTGTTGGAGAACAGGCCCAGCGTCGTGCCATCGGGCGGCGCCTTGGCCACCGCCGCTGCGCCGGTAATGCCGCCGGCGCCGGGGAGATTCTCGATCACCACCGGCTGGCCCAGGCTCTTGCCGAGCGACGGTCCGGCGGCGCGCGCGATAGCATCCACGCCCGAGCCCGCGCTGATAGGCAGGATCAGGCGTACCGGCCGGCCCGAGCCTTGGGCCATGACGGTGCCGGCCGGCAAGGCGACCGCGAGTGCGATGGCCGAAGCGGCCATGCCGAGTACCGCCCGGCGCGAAAGGGGGAATGCCATGTCTGTCTCCGTATGCTTATCGTTCTGATCCGCGTGGCCATCCGATGCCACGCGGCAATGCGGGTAGATTCAATCCGGCGTGCGCGTGCGCAGGCCGGACAGGATTTCGTCGTTGTGCTCGCCGATGCCCGGCAGCGGCATGCGCACGCCGGGCCTGCGTCCGCCCATCAGCAGCGGCAGCAGCACGACGTCCGTGGTGCCGCCATCCTCGGTCTGCATCGGCACGAGGCCACCGCTTGCCTTCAGGTGAGGGTCATCCAGCAGTTGCTCCGGACGCATGATGGGCGCGTAGGGAATGCCCGCGGCTTCGAGCTTCGGCGAGAGTTCTTCCACGCGATGGTCCTTGAGAATCGCACCCAGCCGTTCCAGCAATGCCGGACGYACCGCGACGCGCATGGCGTTGGTCGCGAGCTCCGGATCGGCAGCCAGGTCGGGACGTTGCAGCACGCCGCACAAGATGTTGAACTGCTTGTCGCTGACGGCGCCGATAAACAATTGCTCGCCTCCGGCCAGCGTGAACACGTCGTAGACGCTCCAGGCGGACACGCGCGACGGCATCGGCGGCGGCGGCTCGCCTGTCATCGAGAACTGCTGCATATGCTGGGACGACAGGAACACGCAATTCTCGAACAGCGCGCTCTGCACTTCCTGCCCCCTGCCGGTACGGTCGCGCTCCCGCAGGGCGGCCATCACGCCGATGGCGCCGAACATGCCGCCCATGATGTCGTTCACCGAGGTACCCGCGCGCAGCGGGCGGCCCTTGGGCCCGGTCATGTAGGACAGGCCTCCCATCATCTGCACGACTTCGTCGAGCGCCAGGCGGTTTTCATAAGGGCCGGGCAGGAAGCCCTTGTGCGACACGTAGATCAGCCCGGGGAATCTGGCGGACAACGTGGCGTAGTCCAGCCCGCATTTCTCCATCAGGCCCGGGCGGAAGTTCTCCAGCAACACATCGCACTGGCCAACCAGTTCCGCTGCCGTGGCCTGTCCTTCCGGGGTGGTGATGTCGATGACGACGCTCTTCTTGTTGCGGTTGAACGAGCGGAAGAAGCCGATGCCAAGGCCGGGCAGGTTGCGCGTCTTGTCGCCGCCGGGGGGTTCGACCTTGATGACTTCCGCGCCCAGGTCCGCGAGGATCATGCCGCAGGTCGGGCCCATCACCATATGGGTGAACTCAACCACGCGGACGCCGGCGAGCGGCAAGGAGGCATGTTCAGTGCTCATGATTTTCTCTCTCAGGCGCAGGCGGCGGCAGCATCGGCCACCGATGCGGGAAATGTCTTGGGCAGGCCGGCGCGCCACAGCGTGCCGTGCAGGGTCTCATTGGTCAGCCAGCCGGCCACGCGCTCGCGCAGCGCCAGCAACCGGTCGATATCGATGCCGGTATCGAAGCCCATGCTGCCCAGCAGGTAGGCCAGGTCTTCGGTGGCGACATTGCCGCTGGCGCCGGGCGCGTGCGGGCAACCGCCAATCCCGGCGAGACAGGCATCAAAGCGGGTCACGCCGGCTTGCAGGGCGGCATACACGTTGGCCAGGCCAAGCCCGCGCGTGTCGTGGAAATGGCCGCACCAGAAGCGGTCGCCGGCGATTGCCGTGGCGCGTTCAAACAGGCTGCGCACCATTGCGGGATCGGCATAGCCCACCGTGTCCGCCAGGCTGACGCGATCGGCGCCCGCATCCAGCAGGGCCTGCATCAGGCGGAGCACCTCGTCCGGATCCACATGTCCCTGCAGCGTGCAGCCGAAGGCCGTGCCCACGCCGCCTTCGATCAGCGTCCTGGAGCCGGCCGCGTCGCGGGCGGCGCGGATCCTTGCCACCTCGGCCACCACCTCGTCGGGCGTCTTGCGCAGGTTGGCCAGACTATGGGCATGGCTGGCGGACAGCGGCACCAGCATCAGGTCGGCGCCGCTGGCGATGGCGTTTTCCGCGCCCCGCAGGTTTGGTACCAGGACCGAGACGAACAGCCCCGGCAGCGACCTGGCAAAGTCCACGAGTTCCGCGGTATCGGCGAGTTGCGGCAGCAGCTTCGCCGGGACGAAGGAGCCGACCTCTATTTCCCGCTGGCCTGCCGCATAGGCCGCCTGGATCCACTCGCGCTTGGCGGAGGTCGGCAGGATGGTGGCGATGCTCTGCAGGCCGTCGCGCAGCCCGACCTCCCGAATCACGGCCCGGCGTGGAGCGAATTCAGCGTGTGTTGTCATTC
>NZ_JBFTLX010000175.1:0-16288 GCF_056396665.1 Cupriavidus sp. 05T313
GCCCATCCCAGTGCGCGCCGAGCGGGTACGGTTTGCCGCCCATCCCAGTGCGCGCCGAGCGGGTACGGTTTGCCGGGCAGCATGCGGGTGGTGGGGACCAGGGGCAAGTCAGGCTCCTTCCGGGATAAAGCGCAGGACCAGCGTGGCCAGCGGCGGGAGGGTGAGCGTGAGCGATGCCGGCAGGCCGTGCGAGGGCGTGGTGGTGGCCAGGACCTCGCCGCCGTTGCCCACGTTGCTGCCGCCATAGCAGGCGGCATCGGTGTTGATGCACTCCTGCCAGCGGCCCGCGAACGGGACGCCCAGTCGGTAGCAGAGGCGCACCACCGGCGTCATGTTGACCACCGCCAGCACCACTTCGCGGCTGCCGGGCGCGGCCCGGCGCAGGTAGGCGAAAACGCTGTTGCGGCTGTCGTCGCCCACCACCCAGACGAAGCCCTCGGGTCGGTGGTCCAGCGCATGCAGCGCCGGGAGTTCCCGGTGCAGGTGGTTGAGATCGCGCACCAGCGCCTGCATGCCGCGGTGCTCGGGCTGCTCCAGCAGGGACCAGTCCAGCTCGGTGTCGTGGTTCCACTCGCGCCATTGGGCAAACTCCGCGCCMATGTAGAGCAATTTCTTGCCAGGGTGCGTCCACATGAAGCCGTAATAGGCGCGCAGGTTGGCAAAGCGCTGCCAGTTGTCGCCGGGAGTCTTGCCGATCATCGAGCCCTTGCCATGCACGACTTCATCATGCGAGATCGGCAGCACGAAGGCCTCCGACCATGCATAGATCATGCCGAAGGTCATGTCCTGGTGGTGCCAGGCGCGGTGCACTGGATCGTGGGAGAGATAGAGCAGCGTGTCGTGCATCCACCCCATATTCCACTTGAAGGTGAAGCCCAGCCCGCCGCTCTCCACCGACGCGGTCACCCCGGGCCATGCGGTGGATTCCTCGGCGATGGTCATGGCGCCACGGCAGCGCTCGCGCACCACGGTATTGAGCTCGCGCAGGAAGGCCACGGCCTCCAGGTTTTCGCGCCCGCCGAAACGGTTGGGGACCCACTGGCCGGGCTCGCGGCTATAGTCGCGATAGAGCATCGACGCCACCGCATCCACGCGCAGGCCGTCGACATGATACTGCTCCAGCCAGTGCAGGGCGCTGGCCAGCATGAAGCCGCGCACTTCGTTGCGGCCCAGGTTGTAGATCAGCGTGTTCCAGTCCTGGTGGAAGCCCTCGCGTGGATCCTGGTATTCGTAGAGCGCCGTGCCGTCGAACTCGGCCAGCCCGTGCGGGTCGGTGGGGAAATGCGCCGGCACCCAGTCCAGGATGACGCCGATATCGGCTTCGTGGCAGCGGTCGACGAAGGCGGCGAACGCCTGCGGCGGCCCCAACCGCGCGGTGGGCGCGAACAGCGACAGCGGCTGATAGCCCCAGGAGCCGCCGAAAGGATGTTCCATCACCGGCAGCAGTTCGATATGGGTGAAGCCCAGCTCGCGCACATAGGGGATCAACCGGCCGGCCAGGCGCTCCCAGCCGTGCACGGGATCGTTGACCTCGGCGAGCCAGGAGGTGACGTGTATTTCGTAGATGGACATGGGCGCGGCGTGCGCGTCGGTGATGGCCCGATGGCGCATCCAGGCCTGGTCGTGCCAGGCATACGGCGGCGCCGAAGTACCCGGCTGCGCGACCACCGAGGCGGTGGCCGGCGGTCCCTCCGTAGCCAGTGCCACCGGATCAGCCTTGTCGGGCAACGGCTCGCCGTGCGCCCCGATAAGGTCGAATTTGTAGCGGCTGCCCGGGGCGGCACCCATCGCGCCGGGAATGAACAGTTCCCAGACGCCGGCGCCATGGCGAAGCCGCATCGGGTGGCGCACCGGGTTCCAGCCGTTAAAGTCGCCAATCACCGAGACACGGCGCGCATTGGGCGCCCATACGGCAAAGCGCACCCCCTCGACGCCGTCCAGGACCTGTGCTTGCGCGCCCAGACAGCGGCCCAGCTCGAAGTGGCGCCCCTCGGCGATCAGGTGCAGGTCGAGATCGCCCAGCAAGGTACCGAAGGCGTAGGGATCGGCGCTGACCTGCTCGCTGCCGTCCGTCCAGCGCATACCGAGGCAATAGTCGCGCGCTGCCGCGCTGCCGGGCAGGGACCCGGCGAAGATGCCGCCGGGGTGAAGCCGTTCCAGTTCGGCCAGCCGCGTGCCGTCGGCGTCTGCCAGCCAGGCCGACTGCGCGCCCGGCAGGCAGGCGCGCACCACGGTATGGCCTGCCGCGTGGTGCGGGCCGAGTACGGCGAAGGGATCAGCATGGCGCGCCGCCAGCAGCGCCTCCAGGTCCGGCACGGCCAAGGGCGGCGGTGCCGCGGGCCCCGCGCCAGGTCTGTCCCGAGGGGCCCACTTGGCCTTCAGGCCGTCGCGGGGCGGCGTTCTCTCAGTCTTGTCCACTGTTGTCCTCGGCGGCACCTGTGAGTTTGCGGATCAGCCGCGCCAGACCATTGACCGGCAGGTCGACCCACGCCACGCGGTTGGCCGCTTCGTAGCCCACCTCGTAGGCGGCCCGCTCCAGCAGGAAGAGGTCGAGCAAGGCTTGCGCCTGCTCCGGCTCGACCCATGGCTGCGGCGCGGCCTCGGCAATCTGCAGGTAGCCGGCCACGAAGGCCTCGCTGGCGGTCTGGCGGAAACGGTCGAGCAGCATCTCGCGGCGCTGGGTCAGGGCCGGCGGCAGGGTGGCGTGGGTACGCTCGTGGCGGTCGGTGCCGACCGTGGCCGCGGCGTAGTCGAACGAGCGCAGCAGGCCCGCCACATCGCGCAGCGGCGAAGTCTTGCGCCGCCGCCAGTCCAGCGGCAGGGCCGGTTCGCCTTCAAAATCGACCAGGTAGGTATCGTTCTGCGCGATCAGCACCTGGCCCAGGTGGAAGTCGCCGTGAATGCGCGTCTGCAGGCTGCCGGGGGCCACCGCAGCGAGCCGGGCCACCAGCTGAGGCAACCGTTCGCGAGCGGCGAGCAGGGTATCGATGTCGGCGGCAAAGCGATCGTTGCGGGCCTGGCGCGCAAGTTCCCCGGCGCGCTTTTCGAGCAGGACCACGGCGCGATCCAGCTCGGCCATGGCTTCCTCGGCCCACTGCTGCGCCTGTGTTTCTCGGGCTCCTTCAGGCGCGAAAGCGGGATCGTCGGACGGGCGCGCCAGCACCGCGTGCAGCTCCGCCAGACGCTGGCCCAGCGTGCCAGCGACCGTGGCATACCCGGTCAAGGCCTCAGCGAATTCCTCCTCGCTGTCCTCGGACGGCACGGCATCGTCGATGGCCCGGCCGAGATAGTCGAGAGTCCAGCCCCACGCATCGCCCTGGTTGAGGATGTAGCCCTGCAGCAGCAGCAGCGTGCGCGGCTCGCCATCGGTGCCAGTGCGCACTACCTCGCCCAGCAGCGGTGCCGAGTTGCGGTAGCCCTGGGCGGTCAGATAGCGGGTCATCTCGGCCTCGGGGTGGATGCCCGCGGCGATGCGGCGCACCAGCTTGAGCACTGCCGAATTGCCATAGGACAGCGAACTGTTGGATTGTTCGGCCGACATCCACTGGACCTCATCCGTTTCCAGTGGCAGCCCGGCGAGGCCAGGTTCGCCGAGGAAGCGGATCGGGCCGTGCGGGCTGAGCAACTCGATCCCGCCGCGCAGCGCGCGTACCACCTCGCGGGCAAAGCACTCCACGGCAAACCCATCCGTGACCAGGCCAACCCGGCTGCCCTTGCGCACTCGGGCCATGGACAGCGAATGCGCCAGCTGCGAAGCGCCTTCGCCCGGGCCTTCGCGGTCCCACAGCAGTCCCACCGGCAACTGGTAGCACTCGGCGCGGCTCTCCAGCGCCAGCTCCATTTCGCACAGATAGGTTTCCTCGCCCGCGGTGCCGCGGCCAAACGGAATGGCGTAAGCGATGTTCACGCTGCCGATCCGCTCGCCTTTGGCGCCATACCAGCGGCGCCGCCTGATGTAGTGCGGCAATACCTCGTTGGCCAGCGTCCGCCGCGAACTTTCGGTCAGCTCGGTCTGCGCGGCGCTGTGAATCACCAGTGTGACCTGATCAGGCATCTGCTCCGGGGCATCGACATGCCAGGAAGGCGGCTGGGCTTCCTCGCTCAGCACGAACCAGTAGAACCCATAAGGCGGCAGCGTCAGCAGATAGGTAAGCTGGCCGATCGCGGGGAAGGGGGTGGCGCCCATCATTTCCACCGGCACGCGGCCTGCAAAGGCGGAGAGGTCCAGTTCCACGGCCTGCGGCGCCCGCGCCAGGTTGGCCACGCACAGGATGTGCTCGCCTTCGAACTCACGCAGGTAGGCCAGGATCTTGCGATTGCCCGGGAACAGGAAGCGCAGCGTGCCGCGGCCGAACGCGCGGTGCTGGCGGCGCAGCGCCAGCATGCGGCGCATCCAGTTGAGCAGCGAATGCGGATCGCGGGCCTGGGCCTCCACGTTGACGGCTTCATAGCCGTAGAGTGGGCCTTGAAGCGGCGGCAGCACCAGGCGCTCGGGGTCGGCGTGGGAGAAGCCGCCATTGCGGTCGGGCGACCATTGCATGGGCGTGCGCACGCCGTCGCGGTCGCCCAGGTGAATGTTGTCGCCCATGCCGATCTCGTCGCCGTAATAGATCACGGGCGTGCCCGGCATGGAGAACAGCAAGCTGTTCATCAGCTCGATGCGGCGGCGGTCTCGTTCCAGCAACGGCGCCAGGCGGCGCCGGATCCCGAGGTTGATGCGCGCGCGGCGATCGGACGCATAGACCTCCCAAAGGTAGTCGCGCTCGGCGCTGGTGACCATTTCCAGTGTCAGCTCGTCGTGATTGCGCAGGAAGATCGCCCACTGGCAGTTGGGTGGGATCTCCGGCGTCTGCCGCATGATGTCGGTGATGGGAAAGCGATCCTCCCTCGCAATGGCCATGTACATGCGCGGCATCAGCGGGAAGTGGAACGACATATGGCACTCGTCTCCCAGCACCGCGGTGCCCTCGTTGCTCAATTCCCCGGCGCTATTCATGGCGGGGACCGCAGGGTACAAGTGGCCCGTGACCGCTGGCGATATCGGCGACGTGGATTCGGCCGGCGCGCGCGGGCGGCCGAAATACTGCTGGGCATCCTCAGGCCACATATTGGCCTCGGCCAGCAACAGGCGGCCACTGTAGTCGGCATCCAGGTGTGCGCGGATCTGCTTGATGACGGCGTGGGTCTCTGGCAGGTTCTCGTTGCTGGTGCCCTCGCGCTCGACCAGGTAGGGCACGGCGTCAAGGCGCAGGCCGTCGACGCCGATATCGAGCCAAAAATGCATCACCGACATGACCTCGCGCAGCACCTGCGGATTGTCGAAATTCAGGTCTGGCTGATGCGAATAGAAGCGGTGCCAGAAATACGCGCCAGCCACCGGGTCCCAGCTCCAGTTGGATTTCTCGGCGTCGCAGAAAATGATGCGCGTGCCGGCGTAGGTCTGGTCGGTATCTGACCAGACGTAATAGTTGCGCGCCGCCGAGGTGGGCTTGCTGCGGCGTGCGCGTTGGAACCAGGGGTGCTGGTCCGAGGTGTGGTTGATGACCAGTTCCGTGATCACGCGCAGGCCGTGCGCGTGCGCAGCGGCGATAAAGCGGCGCGCCTCGCCTAGGGTGCCGTAGTCGGGGTGGACACCGCGGTAGTCGGCGATATCGTAGCCGTCGTCGCGGCGAGGCGAGGGATAGAACGGCAAAAGCCAGACGGTGTCGATTCCCAGGTTGACTAGGTAGTCGAGCTTGGCCGACAGCCCGGCAAAATCACCCACGCCGTCGCCGTTGGCATCGTAGAAGGACTTGATGTGCAACTGGTAGATGACCGCGTCCTTGTACCAGAGCGGGTCGGCGTTGAGAAGGGCGGTGCTTCCCGGTTCAGTCAGGCGTTTCATGCCGGCTCCTCGGGCAGCGGCTGGACGCGCCACAGAGCGAACGGCAGGGCGTGCGGGTCCAGGCGGATACGCTGGTTCTTGCCCCGCCAGATAAACCGAGGTCCATGCATCAGGTCTTCGGCGTCCAGCGCGCCGTGGTCGGGCAGACCCCATTCCCACAGCGGCAGCTCGATAGCCGACTCGCGCACGGCGTGGGGGTCCAGGCTGATCGCCGCCAGCAGTACGTCGTCGCCGAAGCTGGTGGCGCGTTCGAGGCTGCCGGCTGGTCCTGATACGCGTGGCACGAAGCGGGCAAAGTACAGCACAGCGTCGTCGCTGGCGTTGTAGAAGCGCAGGCCAAGGTGATTCTGCAGAGCCGGGTGGCTGGCACGGATCGCGTTCAGCCGCGAGATCTCGGCAATGATGTTGCCAGGTCGCTGCCAGTCCCACGCACGCAACTGGTACTTCTCGGAGTCGAGATACTCTTCCTTGGGTACGCCGTCCTTTAGTACCGGCGTGCCTTCGCAAAGCTCGAAGCCGCTGTACATGCCCCACAGCCCCGACAGCAGGGTAGCCAGCGCGGCCCGTATCAGGAAGCCCGGCCGGCCGCTATCGTGCAGGAAGTAGGGATTGATGTCCGGCGTGTTGACGAAGAAGTGCGGCCGGAAGTATTCGCGCAGCGGACCTTGCGTGAGTTCGGTCATGTACTCCATCAGCTCGGGCTTGAGGTTGCGCCAGGTGAAGTACGTATACGACTGGTTGAAGCCGAGCTTGGCCAGGCGCGCCATCATCTTGGGCCGTGTAAACGCCTCGGCCAGGAACAGCACGTCGGGAAAGCGCGAGCGCACGTCGGCGATCATCCATTCCCAGAACGGCAACGGCTTGGTGTGCGGGTTGTCCACGCGGAAGATACGCACGCCTTGTTCGGCCCAGAACACGACAACGTCGCGCAGTGTCAGCCACAGCGCGGCGTCCGCCGGTGGCTTGCAGTAGAAATCGACGTTGACGATGTCCTCGTATTTCTTGGGCGGGTTCTCCGCGTAGCGCAGCGAGCCGTCGGGCCGGTGCGCGAACCACTCCGGATGTTCGTGCAGCCAGGGATGGTCTGGCGAGCACTGGATGGCGAAGTCTAGCGCCAGCTCCAGGCCCTCGGCGGCGGCGGCCTCGCGCAGACGGCGGAAATCGTCGAAGGTTCCCAGTTCCGGGTGGATCGCATCGTGGCCGCCGTCTTCTCCGCCGATGGCATAGGGGCTGCCGGGCTCGCCGGGGTTGACGCGCAGGCTGTTATTGCGGCCCTTGCGATGGGTGCGGCCGATGGGATGGATGGGCGGGAAGTACAGCACGTCGAAGCCCATGGCGCGGATGGCCGGTAGCCGCGCGATGACGTCGTCGAAGGTACCGTGGCGCTGCGTATCGCCGCTCTGCGAGCGCGGGAACAGCTCGTACCAGCTGGCGAAGCGCGCCGCGAGCCGGTCCGCCTCCACTGGCAGCACCACTGGGTGGCGCGTGGAGAAGGCGCGCGGATCGGCGGCCCGCATGGCGGCGCGGGTGCGCGGCGACAGCAGCAGCTCCAGTCGGTGCGCATTGTCCCCGGGATTGCCGCGAGCAGCTTCCAGCTCGGCTGCGATGGCGTGCACCTCGGCATCGGCGGCGGGCGCCGTGCACACCGCCGCCGCCACCAGGCGCGAGCCTTCCTCGATTTCCAGGGCCACGTCCAGCCCGGCCTGTTTCTTCTTGGCGACTTCGTCGCACCAGCTGGCGAACGTGTCGCGCCAGGCTTCTACCGTAAACTCGTGGTGGCCCATCCCGCGCAAGGGGAAACTACCGCTCCAGCGGTCGTTGACGCCGGGCTCCAGCACGCACTGCTGCCACTCCTGCTCGCCGGGGCCGCGCCACAGCAACACCGCTGCCAGCTTGTCATGGCCGTCCATCCAGATATCGGCTTCCACCTCCACCCGCTCGCCCGCCACACGGCGTACCGCGAAGTGCCCGGCATCGCAGGCCGGCGTCACGTTCTCGATGGCGATGCGCGGTGCCTTCAGGGCAGCGGCCACGCTTTTTTCCAGCGTGTCACGCACGGCAGCGGCGATGCGCTTGCCGCCGCGCCGCGCGGGTGCGGCCTGCGCGACATTGTGCACCGGGTGATAAAGCTGGATGCCGGCCGGTGCAAGCGCAATATTGGCCATGGCGTCGAGCACGGTCCCGGCATGGTCCGCCCCACCGGGGCCGCCGTCGGCCGGCAGCAGCGCGCCCATGCCCTGTGGCAGCGCGGCCAGGATGCGGTCGGCGCCGAGCGTGGCGGCCTCCTGGGTATCGGGATTGATGACGATGGCCATCGCCGTAGCGTCCTCGCCGGCGGCACCGGCCGTGCGCGAGAGCACGGTGAGGGGCGAATTGCCTCCATTCACCAGCCGCAAGCTGCGCGCCGGTGCACAGCCGCGCGCCGCCAGCCAGGCATTGGCGTGGATCACCTCTTGGGAAAGATCATAGAGCGGCGTGGTCTCGCCGTCGCCGCCCACCTCGAATCCGGCCGGCGCCATCAGGCCATCGCCGATGGTGGCGGCGGCCCAAAGGGCGCGCCGCGCAACCAGCGCATCGGTGCCCTCCGCTTCCAGCGCCGGCGCGGCCAGCACGGCGCCGAATGGGCGCAGGCGCGCGATTTCATCGGTGAGCCAGGCGCTGCGGTAATCCCACCACGGCAGCGAGCAGAAGGCGCCATCGAAGCCGCCCCGCGCGAGGTCGTCGAGTTGCGTGGGCGCCAAGCCAGGAGTCCACGCCAGGAAAGCCAGGCTGCGGCCAGGCGCGGCGCGGCGAGCGCCGGCAATCAGTTCGGCCCAGTGCCGCCCGGCGACGCGTGCCGGCGCGCGGCAGACGAAGCCGGCAATGCCGGCCGCCACCAGCGAGCGCAGGCGCTCGCCCCACCATGGGACCAGTGCCGAAGCAGTTTGCGGATCGTGCCAGCGCAAGCGTACGCCGGGCAGATGGTTGTCGGTGTCACGCGGATCCGCGGCCAGGCCGCCGGGCTCGCGCCAGCTTGGATCCAGGCCGGCGCTGCCTTCGGGATACCGGTCCAGGGCAAGCTCCAGCAGGCACGACAGGCCGCGCGTGCGGCAGGCCGCCACGGCCCGTGTCAAAGCGGCGCCCGGCGCATGCAGGACCGGCCAGCCTGCCAGCAGGACATGGTCGAAGCCGAGCGCCGCGGCGCGGCCCAGCGCATCGGCAACGGGGGCGCCGTCAAGCTGGGTGGCCGACAGGTCTATCTGGCAGATTCGCACGTTGTCTTCCCGCCGGTTACCGTCAGGCCGTAGTGGCCGTAGGCAGCCCGCCGCCAGGCGGGCGTGCCGGGCGGATTCGCCTCGCAGGCCACAAATAGCATGCTCGGGCTCAAGGTGGACCTCCTTCGATATCGATTGGCGGATGCGGTGATGAAAAGTGATGGCTGGTGCCGATGCGCTGGCATCGTGCATGCTGGCGATCGCGGCGGTTCGCATTGCTGTCGCGTTTTCTCCAACTGGCCCGGGCTGTCTGCTGCGGCGCGGCAAGATATTGCGCTTCACTGGATATGCGAAGCGCGTGCCAGGCGGGTGCATGCCCCGGACGAGCCAGCAATGCCACGGCCGCGCGGGCGGAACGCATTAGGTTCATTGAGCGACGCTTGCCTGCCGAGTGAGGCAGGATGTGTA
Source organism: Cupriavidus sp. 05T313 (assembly GCF_056396665.1). Classification (NCBI taxonomy): domain Bacteria; kingdom Pseudomonadati; phylum Pseudomonadota; class Betaproteobacteria; order Burkholderiales; family Burkholderiaceae; genus Cupriavidus; species Cupriavidus sp. 05T313. The sequence continues at coordinate 9,547 of NZ_JBFTLX010000175.1, forward strand.
AAGACTATAGTCCGGCGGTAGCAGTTCTGGCAGAACCGCGCACGCGCGCCGGTCGGTGCGCTGCACTTACGACCAAGGGTGCGCAAGGAGAGAAATGGCACACATCGTCGTAGCACAATGGACGGCGGTATGCGAGGGGGTCAGGGGACTATCGGGGCACGTGAGGATGATCCGCGAGTTGTCTGCCAGGCATAAGAACTGCCATGTCCACTAGGTCTCGATGCGCATGCGCGCGGCAGCGTCTTCCGAGCTTTGCGCCGGTCGGCTAGTGCTCGTTGCCCGGCCTCAGGTCCAGGCCGGTCTCGTCGCGTGGCGTGGCGTGGCGTACGACGCGCCCATATCGACGATTCTTCGCCGTGCGCGCGCCGTCGAGCGTGCAGATCAAGGGCAGGCCAAGGATGTTGTCCGTGAGTGCACCACCGCCGTGGACGACTCCATCAACTCGCGTTGCTTGCGCGCGATCACCTCCGGCGGGGCCGTGCCGTCCTACCGGGCGCTTCCGCCTGCGGCGAACAAAGCCACCATCTCCCGGTTGAAGGCAGGAATATCGTCCGGCTTGCGGCTGCTGACCCAGTTGCCGTCCCGGACGACCTCGCGGTCCACCCATTCGCCGCCGGCATTGCGGATATCGTCGGCCAGCGATGGCCAGCTGGTCAGCGTGCGTCCATTTACCAGGCCAGCGGACACCAGCAGCCACGCGCCGTGGCAGATCACCGCGATCGGCTTGCCATCATCTTGGATTTTCTTGACGAAGCGCTGCGCCTCTGGCCTGGTGCGCAAGGTATCGGCGTTCATGACGCCGCCCGGCAGCACCACGGCATCGAAATCATCGGGATGTGCCTCGGCGAGCACAGCCTGCACGCTGAATCGGTCGGCCTTGTGCTCGTGATGCGCGCCCTGGACTTCGCCGCCTTGCAGCGCCACGATCACGGTGGTGGCGCCGGCTTGCTGCAAGACCTGGCGCGGGCCGGTGAGTTCGACCTGTTCGAACATGTCGGTGACCAGCAGCGCAACGCGCTTACCGGCGAGTGCGGTCGAAGACTGATCCACATGCGGGGTCGGGACGCGTTCCTGGTTCTTCTGCATTTCTGGCTCCTTGAATCGGATGGAAGGCATTGAGGTAGAGGGGGGCCGGCAGCCGCCCGAGCACCGTGTAGCTTTGGCACCCGCGTGTAAAACTGTCATGCCCGCAAAGACCCGCAAAGCAGGCCGGGCAACTGCCGCTTATTCACGCGCCGCTTCGCCACTGTGCGCCTCGGCGCTTGGCGACGTGCCGCCGCTGGGGCCTGGGCTGCCTGGCGCTTCCACGACCTCTCTGCGGCGCCTGGGCCGGCGGGGTCTGCGCTGCCGACCCGTCGCCCTTGCCAAAGCGCGCGGCTAGGTTGTCCTGGACCCGCGTCAGGGCGTCAACCTGGCGCTGCGTTTCCTCCGCTTCCTTGGCCTTGCGGACATCCGCAACCTGTTGCTGCTCCGGTGGCGACGGGGGCAGGCGGGCATGCAGCGGTACCAAGCAAGCACGGACGCGGCATCGCGCGAAAAAAAACGGGCTCCGCCATCGCCAGAGGCAACATCCATGCCCCGCAGGAGCGGTGGATCGCTCGACTGCCTTTACGCGCCTGCGCGAGATGGGCGTGGCAGGACGTGGAAGGGCGACACGGATTTTCCGGAGGCGACGGTGTCGGGCGCGGTGCGCAATCCATGGCCAGCGTTTTGCTGGCGGTGGCGGGTCCGCGAGTGCCACGCAGAGCGGCGCCACAACGCCGAACTAGCATTCAGTGTGAGTCTCCCGGCATGGCGTTATGCGTGGGTGATCCGCCGGCGCCGGCGCTGCGCGGCGTGTTCGTCGGCCGCCTGCTGCAGCAAAGGCACCGGCACAGGCCCGACGTGCCAGATCCGGGAACAATACTCCTTGATGGCGCGGTCGGACGAGAAATACCCGGAGCGCGCCGATGACAGCACCGACATGCGCTGCCATCGCTCCTGGTCGGCAAACGCGGCGCTGGCATCCTGCTGGCAATGCAGGTACGAGGCAAAATCCGCCAACAGCAGATAGGGATCATGCTGCAGCAGCCCGTCGAACAGTGGCTGGAACACGGTCGCGTCGCCCTTGGCGAAGAAGCCCTGCCGCGCCAGCCCGATCACCGCTTGCAACTCGGCGTTACCATCGTAGAACGTGCGCGGCCGGTAGCCGGCCGCCTTTAGCGCATAGACCTCCGACGCGGTCAGGCCGAACGGAAGGAAATTGTCGGCGCCGATATGCTCGCGCAGCTCGATATTGGCGCCGTCCATGGTGCCGATGGTGATGGCGCCGTTCATGGCGAACTTCATATTGCCGGTACCGGAGGCCTCCTTTCCTGCCAGTGAGATCTGTTCCGAGAGATCGGCGGCGGGGTAGATGCGTTGCCCGTAGGTCACGTTGAAGTTCGGCAGGAACACCACCTTGAGCCGGTCGCGCACCTGCGGATCGCGGTTAATCACCTCGCCCACCGAGGTAATGAAGCGGATCATCAGCTTGGCGTAGTGGTAGCCGGGCGCGGCCTTGCCGGCAAACAGGAACGTGCGCGGCGCGATGTCGGCATGCGGGTCGGACTTGATGCGATGGTAGAGCGCGACGATATGCAATACGGCGAGATGTTGCCGCTTGTACTCGTGGATGCGCTTGACCATGACGTCGAACATCGAGTCGGGATCGACCGCCACGCCGGTGCAGTCGCGGATCAGGCGTGCCAGGTCCGCCTTGTTGGCACGCTTGACCGCACACCATTGGTGGCGGAAGGCGGGATCGTCGGCGTAGGGCTCGAGCGCCTGCAGCCCCGAGAGATCGCGTATCCAGCTGTCACCGATCGCGTCGCAGGCCAGCTTGGTAAGGCGCGGGTTGGCCAGGGCGATCCAGCGCCGCGGCGTGACACCGTTGGTGACGCTGAAGAACTTCTCCGGCCACATTTCGTGGAAGTCCTTCAGCACGTCTTGTTGCATCAGGCGAGAGTGCAGTTCGGCCACGCCATTGATGGCATGGCTGCCGACGCAGGCAAGATGGGCCATGCGCACGTAGCGCGGGCCGCTCTCGTCGATCAGCGACAGGCGCACCAGGCGCGATTCATCGCCGTAGAAACGGATGCGGACCTCATCCAGGAAGCGCGCGTTGATTTCGTAGATGATCTCCAGGTGGCGCGGCAGGATGCGCGCGAACAGCGGTAGCGGCCAGCGCTCCAGCGCCTCGGGCAACAGCGTATGGTTGGTGTAGGCAAAGGCGCTCCGGGTGATCTCCCAGGCCTGGTCCCATGGCACGCCGTGGTCGTCCACCAGCAAGCGCATCAGCTCGGCGATGCCGATCGAGGGATGGGTGTCGTTGAGTTGCACCGCAAATTTATCGTGAAAGCACGTCAACGCCATGCCGTGCGCATCCAGCAGGCGCAGCATGTCCTGCAGCGAACACGAAACGAAGAAATACTGTTGCTCCAGCCGCAGCTCTTTGCCTTGCAAGGTCTCGTCGTTCGGGTATAGCACCTTCGTCAGGTTTTCCGAGGTCACCTTCTTGCTGACTGCACCGAGGTAGTCACCCCGGTTGAACACGTTGAAGTCAAAGGCCTCGGTGGCCTCCGCGCGCCACAGCCGCAGCGTGTTCACGGTATTCACGCGGTAGCCGAGGATCGGCGAGTCGAAAGGAACACCCACCACGGTCTTGTCCGGCACCCAACGCACACGGTAGTGCCCACGGTCGTCGGTGTAGCGTTCGGTGTGCCCACCCAACTTGACCTGCACCGCCCACTCGGAGCGCTGGATTTCCCATGGATTGCCGTTGCGCAGCCAGGTGTCGGTGCTCTCCACCTGCACGCCGTCGACGATGGACTGGTGAAAGATGCCGTACTCGTAGCGGATGCCATAGCCCAGCGCCGGCGTCTCCAGGGTGGCGAGAGAATCGATGAAGCAGGCTGCCAATCGACCCAAGCCCCCGTTGCCCAAACCCGGCTCTTCCTCTTGCGCCAGGATTTCGTCCAGATCGAGGCCAAGATCCGACATGGCTTCCCGCACTTCTTCGAAAATGCCTAGGTTGATCAGGTTGCTTCCCAAGTGCGGCCCCATCAGGAATTCCGCGGAGAGGTAGGCCACGGTACGCGAGGGCTGGCCAAGGTAGGCCTCAGCCGTGCTGATCCAGCGCTGCACCAGCCGGTCGCGTACCGTATGGGCCAGGGCCTGGTAGAGATCGTTGCCGCTGGCTAGCCCGGGGAGCTTGCCCTGCGTATAGAACACGTGATCGAGAAAGGCGCGCCGTATGGTGGCGCTGGACATCGCGGTGCGGGTGTCGTGTCCGGAATGCGCGGCAGGCGGCGTGGGGGGCGGGGCATTCAACTCGGAATCTGCCGTCATCGGGATCCTCCTGGTAGCATCGGTCGCCGGCGTACGCGGCCAAGCCGCGCAGGATAGCGTGCAAGAAGCTGGCGCGCCGGGGCGGGCCAGACACGGCACCGCCACGTCTCTGATCCTAGACAAGATTCTGCCGGGCGAGTGCACGGATTGCATGTTTGACTCACATGCGCGTAGAGTTTTTTCGCGTGGTATGCATATTTTTTGCTCGGCTACCGGGTGAGCACGCAGCCTGTAAAAGGTATCAATGTCCCAGCAAACCAATCCTTGCGATGACCTACTAGGCGCGCTGGGTCGGCCCAAGCCTGCCGAAACAAGGCGCAAAGCCCACCTGATGCTGGAGTCACAGAAACCAGTTCAGAGCAGCGTCGAAGTCAGCCAGGCTGATCGGGCAGGTGGCGGGCGCCGTTCCGTCCACTGCAAGTTGCGCTATGTCTTCCGAACCGCCTTGTCGGATCACGCCCTCGATCGCTGCGCCGGCCTGGCGCTCATTTAGCAAAATTGGCTGGTCATAGAAGATGCCCCACCGATCTCGAACGTGAGTGTACATCCCGATCGATGCAGTCCGTCGGCGTGGGTCGGCCCGCGCTTTCCAGACAGAACGTGTCGTTTCCAACGACATCATGTCTGAAGAGGCCAGATCGGAGCGCCCCCAATGCTGGGAAATTGGGTGCTGATGCATGAAGGTCAGCACGGCTTCAGCCGCGTGGCGCAGCTTCCGTTCGTCCGCAACGCGATGCATCATCTGCCGGATCGCGGGAGGCGACAACTCCGGCACCATTCGGGCGAGATCCGCAGCTGACATCGATGTGCCGTGCGCGAGTATCGCTGCGTAGACCAATAGCAATTCGCTACGGGAATGAGGCTCTCTTCCCAGCAAGAGCCAACTCCAGGCTTTCGTCCAGATGCGCGATCACAGGCGCCAGAAATGCCTGACCATCCTGTGGCAGCTTGAGATGGCCATAGAAGTGGTTGCGTTTGGCCTTCCAATCGCTGGCGCCGATCAAGATGGCCGCTTGGCTTCGAAAGGCAAAGCTGTGCTCAAGGAACACTGAGCCGTTGCGCAGTGCCACCCGTAGGGCGAATAGCGTGCCCCACTCGAAAGCGGCCAAGGCCCGCTGACGGTCCTGTCCCTCCAGAGCGGGTTGCCAGGCGCGGCCAAGTCGAATCGTGATTTGGTCGGGAAGATGATCGGACTTCCGCGCGTAAACGCGGTCCAGCGAATTCGATGGATTTTCAACCAATTGATTTGAACGGAATTTTTCCGCATCAGCGCCAGATTTTACTGAGATGGACCCGACGCCTCCCTTCGGGGGACACTGTCGGCATCAACCTGACATGTGGAGGTTCATCATGGAAGTCGACATCCTCGGCATCGATCTCGCCAAACAGGTATTCCAGCTCCATGGCGCCGACCGCCGCGGACGGCCCGTACATCGAGCAAAGGTCTCGCGTGGCTCGCTCCTGGAGGCGGTGCGTACACTGAAGCCGGGGATGGTTGTTATGGAAGCCTGCAGCACAGCGCACCACTGGGCAAGACGCTTCCAGTCGATCGGCATTGAGGTCCGGCTGATCAGTCCACAGTATGTTTCACCCTTCGTCAAGACCAATAAGAATGACCGCAACGATGCCGAAGCGATCGTCGAGGCGGCCAGTCGGCCTGCCATGCGCTTCGTTACAGTCAAATCGGTCGAGCAGCAAGACATCCAGGCTGCGCACCGCATGCGAGCGATCTTGATACGCCACCGTACCGCCATGATCAACCAGATGCGCGGCCTGCTCGGTGAGCGCGGACTCACGATCTCGCGCTCACCAGAGGCGTTCAAGCGCGCGATCCCGGAACTACTCAGCAAGAGCGCCGACGAATTGACGTCGTTCTGCCAGACGCTGCTAACTGAACTGCTGCGGCACCTACACGCGATCGAGGAGCGCGTCCACCTGATCGAAACATCGATCCAGTCGTTCATGAAGCATTCCGCGCTGTGCAAAAAGATCGCGGAAGTGCCCGGCATCGGTCCGATCACCGCCACAGCCATGGTCGCCGCGGTCGGCGACGCGAAGCAATTCAGGAACGGCCGACATTTGGCGGCCTGGCTCGGTCTGGTACCACGCCAGTACTCCTCAGGGGGCAAGCCTCGACTGCACGGCATCAGCCGGCGCGGCGACACATACTTGAGGACGTTGCTCATCCACGGCGCGCGGGCAGTCCTGCGCTATGCAGCGAAAAAAGCCGATCCACAGAGCGTCTGGCTGCAGCAACTGATTGCGCGACGGGGGCACAACTGCGCGGCAGTCGCGCTGGCCAACAAGAACGCGCGCGTCATCCAGGCGCTGCTCAGTAGCGACTCGACCTTTATGACGCGAAGCGCCGCCGCAT
>NZ_JBFTLX010000176.1:0-14730 GCF_056396665.1 Cupriavidus sp. 05T313
GCGATGCTGGCCGCGGATGCGAAGCGTGGCGAGGATCCTTCCTTCAGCGATGCCAAGATCGCGACCGCGCATTTCTTCGCGGAGCACATCCTGTCGCAGGCGTCGGCCTTGCGCGATGCCGTCGTGGCAGGCGCGGTGCCGGTCAATGCGTTGAGCGAAGCGCAGTTCTGAGATCGCCCGGTAGCAGGCAAATAAGAAAGGCGGCCCGGCGGGGCCGCCTTTTCTCATTTTCCCTGCACAGGGTGACCCGCCGCAAACCCGATGCAGCGCTGCAGCCTCCCGCGGGTAATGGCCTGCACATGGTCCAGGGCTTCCTCCAGCTCGCGCGCGGTGCTGCGGCCGGTGCGCTTCTCCAGTTCGAAGAAGATTCCGTCCCGCGTGTAATGCCGCACGCAGATGATGAAGGGAAAGCCATGCCGCACCTGATAAGCCTGGTTCATCGACTGCAGTTGTGCTTCCTCGCTTTCCGCCAGCCCATCCAGCCCCGCGCTCTTTTGCTCGGCGCTCGACGCCTCGGTCAGCGCGCCGGCGCGGATGGCACGCGCCGAGAGCGGCGGATGGCGGCACAGGAAAGCGGTCTGGGCCGCCTCGTCGCGGCGGCGGATCGCGGCCATCATCGCGTCGTGCAGCGCGGCAACCGTGGGGAAGGGGCGCGCCTCCCAGGCCGCTTCGGCCACTTCGGGAGAATGTTCGAACACGTCGCCCAGGGCACGCGTGAACGTGGCTTTGTCCATGGCATTGATGGCGTGGAGGTCGTGGTTCGCTTGCATGGGATGTCGTCGTCCGGTTTCGGGGGTGAGATGAATCGATGCGCCGAGTATAGGGACGAAGGCGGTCCGGGCAGGAGGGGCTGGCTCCTATAACACGTATAGCAATTCCGGATGGGGCCGCGCCGCTAGGCCTGCCTGGGCATGTCGCGCAGGCGCCGGAGTTCCTCGGAGGCATCGGTCAGCAAGCCACGCAGCCACACGTGCGAGGCAGAGCGATGGCGCGACGGGTGCCACAACTGGTAGAACCGCATGAACGGGAACGAGATCGGGGAGCCGACGATGGCGAGCGGCAGGCTCGCCGCGTAGTAGTTGGCGAAATGCCGCGCGGTGGTCAGGATCAGGTCCGTGCCCGGGATCAGGTTGGGCGCCAGGCTGAAATACGGGCAACTGACCTTGCGGTCGCGGTGCAGCCGCAGCGTGCCCAGGCCGRTCTCCACCACGCCGCGCTGGCCGCGCGAATATGGCATCRGCACGATGTGCGGCGCCTGCAGATAGGCTTCGGCCGTCATCTTGCCCGCTTTCGCCAGCGGATTGTCGTCGGCGAGCACGCAGACGACTTCGTCTTCGAGCAGCACCGACAGATGCAGGTGCTCGGGCGGGCTGGGCCAGTTGCCGATCACGATATCCACGGTACCTTCCGCCAGGGCCTGTTCATAGTCATATTGCGGCCCGAGCGCCTGCGTCACCAGCCTGGCCCGCGGCGCCGATGCCCTGAACGCCTTCACCACGTGCGCGAAGAAGGTCGGAGCCAGGTAGTCCGGCATCGCCACCGTGAAGTTCTGTTCCGTGGTGGCGGGATCGAAGGCTTCCTCGTCGACCAGCAGCTTGTCCAGCGCGACCAGCGCGGCCTGGGCGCTGCGGGCCAGTTGCACCGCGCGCTCGGTCGGCACCATCACGTTCTTTTCCCGGTTCAGCAGCGGGTCGCCGAAGATTTCGCGCAGCCGTTTGAGCGCCGCGCTGATGGCGGGCTGGGACTGGTTGAGGCGGATCGCCGTGCGCGATACGCTTTGTTCCGCGATCAGCGTGCACAACACACGCAGCAGATAGGTGTCGAACGGGTCGTCTGCTCGGATCACTCCAACACTCCTTGTTCGGGACATGCCCGGCGGCCCGGATCGCCCGACAACTGGCGCCGCACACGATTGTCCGCCGACAAAACCGGGCTGACGCGGCGCGCTTCGCCGCTCCCTCCTTCTACCATCGATGCGCCGCCAGGCGCGATTCGGTCGAACCCGGACACTTGCCTGCGCCTCAGGCGTCTCATACGCCCCGGTTACCGACACGGATGCGACACCGGTCCGCCACGGATATCAACTCTGATATGCGCTCTATAGCAGGCCCCCGGTTAACTTTGCGCGGCGCGCTCATGTACTCTGCCTCAAAGCAAATGCAGCCCGCATGTACGGGACTCAACCAAGGAGACACCATGTCTGCAACAGAGCAGATCGCCCCTCTTTACACCGCCAGCGCGGCCGGCACGGAGGACAGCGTCTATCGCAAGGTTTCATGGCGGCTGCTGCCGTTTCTCGGCGTGCTGTGGATTCTCGCCTGGCTCGATCGCGTCAACATCGGCTTCGCCAAGCTGCAGATGCTGGATGCCCTGCGCTTCAGCGAGGCGGTCTACGGCTTGGGCGCGGGGATTTTCTTCCTGGGCTACTTCCTGTTCGAAGTGCCGTCGAACATGCTGCTGCAAAAGATCGGCGCGAAGAAGACCGTGATGCGCATCACCATCGGCTGGGGCGTGATCTGCATGCTGCAGTCGCTGGTCACCACGCCCACGCAGTTCTATGTGCTGCGCTTCCTGCTCGGCGCCTTCGAGGCAGGCTTCTATCCGGGCGTGATCCTCTATCTCACTTACTGGTATCCGAGTGAGCGCCGCGCGCGGGCATTCGGCACCTTCATGTCGGCATCGGCGATCGCCGGCGTGCTGGGCGGCCCGATCGCGGGCTGGATCATGACGTCGATGGCCGGGGTCAACGGCATGCATGGATGGCAATGGCTGTTCGTGCTCGAAGGCATTCCCTCGGTGCTGGCCGGCGTGGTGGCCTTTTTCTACATGACTGACAGGCCGGAGCAGGCCGGCTGGCTCAACACGGAAGAAAAGCGCGTGATCCGCGAAGGGCTGGAGCGCGACAACCTGGCGCTGGGCGAGCGCGGCACCGACTGGCGCACGCTGTTCCGCAATCCCAAGGTCTGGCTGCTGATCGCCATCTTCTTCTGCCTGCTGTGCGCGAACTCGACCCTGACGTTCTGGATTCCCACCATCATCAAGGACGTGGGCTTTACGACACCGGTCGCCATCGGCTGGATCGCCGCGCTGGCCTACCTGTGCGGCGCCGTTGGCATGATCGCCAACGGCGCGCATTCGGACCGCAGGAAGGAGGTGCGGTGGCACTTCAGCGCACCCGCCATCTGCGGCGCCCTGGCCATGGGCACGCTGGCGCTGTTGATGGACTTTGGCAGCCTTTCGCCGGTCTTTGCGCTGCTGGCCATGACCATCGCGCTGGCCGGGACCATGAGCGCCATCCCCGTGTTCTGGCAACTGCCCAACCGCTTCCTGGCCGGTGGCGCGGCGGCGGTGGGCGTGGCGCTGATCAACTCGGTGTCCAATCTCGCGGGCTTCGGCGCGCCCTACCTGATGGGCCTGGTGAAGAACGCCACGGGACGCATTGCACCGGGGCTTTACCTGGTGGCCGCCATCGAACTGCTGGCAGCCATCCTTGTGCTCATCGGGATCGCAGCCACCGTCAACACCATGAAGTCCAGGAAGACCCAGGAGGCCTGAGATGAAAGACCATCGCATCGATTCCAACGCGCTTGCCGAACACGTCGATCAGCCCCGCAGGCAGTTCGCCATCGGCAGCGCCTTGTTCGGCAGCGGCATGCTGCTGGCTGCAAGCGGCCTGGCGGCAACGCCGCAGGCACCCGCGGGCACGCCGGCCCCGGCGCAGGACGCAGGCCCGATCGTGCTGCATGGCGTGAGCCCGCGGCTGACCATCCATACGCTCGACACTTACCATGGCGTGCCCGCCACCGGCTTGCGCGTGGACTTCTCCGTGCTGAAGGACGGCAAGCCCACGCTGCTGCGCTCGCTGACGATCAACGCAAACGGCCGCGTGGACGAGCCCCTGCTGATCGACGACAGCTACCGCGCCGGCAGCTACGAACTCCTGCTGCACGTGGACGACTACTTTGCAATGCGCCAGGCGAAGCTGCCGCGGCCGGGTTTCCTGTCCAAGGTACCGATCCGCTTCCAGGTCGCGGATACGCGCGAGCGCATCCACCTGCCGGTGCAGTTCGGGCCGTGGAGCTATACCTACTACCGCGGCAGCTGAAGACAACGGCCCGGGACAACGGCACGAACACTCTCACTGACTCTCTCAACTACGGAGCAAGCAGATGGCAGGCATCAGCACACACGTACTCGATCTCGCCAGCGGCCGGCCCATCGCGGGCATGCAGATCGACCTCTTCGACCTGGGCACGTCGCCGCCCACGCTGCTCAACAGCACGCGCAGCAACGCCGACGGGCGCACGGACGCGCCCATGCTGCCGGCGCCGCAGGCGCGCGCCGGCGAGTTTGAGCTGCGCTTCCAGGTCGGCGCGCATTTCAAGGCGGCCAGCGCCTTTGCCGACGTGATCCCGGTGCGGTTCTCGGTAGCCGACCCCAAGCAGCACTACCACGTGCCACTGCTGTGCTCGCCGTGGTGCTTTTCCACCTACCGCGGCAGTTGAAACAACCTGAAATCTTTCCCCGGAGTCCACGCATGACACAAGCAGAACAACACCTCATCGAATCGATCCGCCTGGCCATGGGCAATGTCCGGGAGCGCAACACCTGGCCCTTCGGCGCGGTGGTGGTCAGGAACGGCGAGGTCATTGCAAAGGCGGTCAACGAAGTGGATGCCACCTGCGACCCGACCGCCCACGCCGAGATGCAGGCCGTGCGCGCGGCCGGAGCCGCGCTGGGCAAGCCGGATCTCACCGGCTGCACGGTGTACGCCAGCGGCTATCCCTGCCCGATGTGCCTGACCGCGATGTACCTGGCGGGCGTCGGCAAGGTCTACTACGCCTACTCCAATGAAGCCGGCGCGCCGTACGACCTGTCGGCCGAGCGCGGCTACATTGAACTGGCAAAGCCGGTGGCGGAGCGGGAAATGGCGCTGGAGTGCATCCCCGTTCGCGATGAAGGCGAGGACCTGTATGAGGCCTGGCACAAGCGCCAGGCCGTCTGACCCGCGGGCAGGAACCGGGGTGCATCAGGAGAACCGCGTGATTGCGTCGCTTAGTTATGGGTTTTGAGCAACAGGCATGGTCCGGGTGTGGCGCGTCGTTCCCGGCGGGCGCCCACCCTTAATAGATCAATACGTCTCCAGATGCAACCGCCCATCCTTCTTCAACGCGGCGCCGACGGTGTCCCACGACAACCCCGCCTGTTCCGCCACATCCTTCAACGCCAGCACAACCCCCTCCTCCATGCTCTTCAGCCCGCAAACATAAAAGCAGGTGTTCGGATCAGCAAGCAAGGGCCCCAGGTCGGCGGCGCGTTCGCGCATCACGTCCTGCACATAGCGCTTGGGTTGACCCGGTGTACGCGAGAAGGCGAAGTTGGTGTCGATGAAGTCCTTGGGCAGGCTCTGCAGCGGTCCGAAGTACGGCAACTCCTCCTGCGTGCGCGCACCGAAAAACAACATCAGCTTGCCCCCCTCGAACTTCCCGGACTTGCGCAACCGCCTGCGCCATTCGGTCATGGCCCGCATAGGCGCGCTGCCGGTACCCGTGCAAATCATCACGATATTCGAGCGCGGATGATTCGGCATCAGGAAGCTCGCGCCAAACGGCCCGATCACCTCCACCTTGTCCCCCACCTTCAGATCGCACATATAGTTTGACGCCACCCCGCGCACCGGATTGCCCTGGTGGTCCTCCAGCACCCGCTTGATGGTCAGCGAGATATTGTTATATCCCGGGCGCTCGCCATTGCGCGGACTGGCAAGCGAATACTGCCGCGCATGGTGCGGCCGGCCGCTGGCATCCACACCAGGCGGCACGATGCCGATCGACTGGCCTTCCAGCACCGGGAAAGGCGAAGTGCCGAAGTCCAGCACAATGTGGTGCGTATCGTACTCGCGGCCGACTTCGGTCACGCGTGCATTGCCGGTGACGGTAGCGGTGATCGAGCGGGACGCGGCCTTGGCGCCGTAGAGATTGGTATAGGCGTGCGCGGCCGACCACGGCGGCACGGTGGCGCCAGACTGCGCGCTGTTGAATACGTCGTCGCCGGTGACGGCGGCAGGCAGCGTCACCGCCGCGGATTCAAGGACCGGCTCGGCATCCGCCGCCACGCCTTCGGCAGCCAGTTGCTCGGCTGACATCTCGTCAGGCAGCGTCTCCCAGCCAAGTTGCTCCGTGATGCTGTAGGCCTTGACGCGCGGCATGGTGCGCCAGTTGTCGATSGMWCCGGTMGGGCACGGCGAGATGCAGGCCATGCAGGAGTTGCACTTGTCGGCATCGACCACGTAGTTGCGGGAATCGTGGGTGATGGCCGAGACCGGGCAGGTAGCCTCGCAGGTATTGCAGCGAATGCAGATCTCGGGGTCGATCAGGTGCTGCCTGATGACCTGGATGTCGGACATGTCCATGGCAATCTCCGGGGGTGAAGCGGCCCCTGTGGCCGGGGCCTTCGGGCGTGGGGTCCAGCAGTCCCCCGCCCTTGTCGCTTGTCGCTTGTCGCTTGTCGCTTGTCGCTTGTCGCTTGTCTCTTTTCTCTTGTGCCGCTCAGTTGAAGCGCACGTACTCGAAATCCACCGGCTGGCGGTTGATGCCCATCACCGGCGGCGCGATCCAGCCGGCGAACTTGCCCGGCTCGACCACGCGGCCCATCAGGCTGGCCACGAAGGCGCGGTCGGTCTCGCTCGGCAGCCATTGGTCGACGTTCGCCTTCCATTCGGCGTCCGAGATCACCCGGCCTTCCGGCGCGATCTTCACGCCGGAAAGCGCGCCGATATTGCGGTGGAACGCCTTGTGCGGCACCTTCAGGCGGAACGGGATGCCGGCCTTGTCGATGACCCGGTTCCAGCGCTCCACACCGGCAACGCTATCCTTGATGTAGTCGTCGCGCAATACCTCGTTGAGCGCGTTGAGCATCGGCACTTCCTTCTCGACAAGCTGGCCGCCCACCGCCTGCAGGACCTTGTAGGTCTGGCCCTTGAGCACGTGATCGTCGGTGCGCTTGCCTTCCTCGTAGCGGCCCTTGAGGCCGGTGCTGTAGAAGGTGGCGGCGTTGCTTGACTCATCCGCGCCGAACAGGTCGATGGTCACGCTGTAGTGGAAGTTCAGGTAGCGCTGGATGGTGGGCAGGTCGATCACGCCGGCGGCGCGCAGCCTGGCGGGATCGTCGGTCTTCAGTTCGTTCATCACCTGGCAAGTGCGCTGGATCACGCGCGAGATGCCGCTCTCGCCGACGAACATGTGATGCGCTTCCTCGGTCAGCATGAACTTGGTGGTGCGGGCGAGCGGATCGAAAGCGCTTTCGGCCAGTGCGCACAACTGGAACTTGCCGTCGCGGTCGGTGAAGTAGGTGAACATGAAGAACGACAGCCAGTCCGGGGTCTCTTCATTGAACGCCTGCAGGATGCGCGGATTGTCCTGCTGGCCGCTGCGGCGCTCCAGCAGCGCTTCGCCCTCTTCGCGGCCGTCGCGGCCGAAGTATTTGTGCAGCAGGTAGACCATCGCCCACAGGTGGCGGCCTTCCTCCACGTTGACCTGGAACAGGTTGCGCAGGTCGTACATGCTCGGCGCGGTCAGGCCGAGGTGGCGCTGCTGCTCCACCGACGCGGGTTCGGTATCGCCCTGGGTCACGATGATGCGGCGCAGGTTGGCGCGGTATTCACCGGGCACGTCCTGCCAGGCATCCTCGCCCTTGTGGTCGCCGAAATGGATCTTGCGGTCGGCTTCGGCCGGGTTCAGGAAAATGCCCCAGCGATAGTCCGGCATCTTCACATGGCCGAAGTGCGCCCAGCCCTGCGGATCGACGCTGATGGCGGTGCGCAGGTAGATGTCGAAGTTCTGCGAGCCATCCGGCCCCATGTCGTTCCACCAGCTCAGGTAATTGGGCTGCCATTGCTCGAGCGCGCGCTGCAGCGTGCGGTCTTCGCTGAGGTTGACGTTGTTGGGGATCTTGTCGCTGTAGTTGATGCTGGACATCATGGTCTCCGAAGCTGGCTGTGCATGTGGTGGCGCGTGTTCGATTTCAGGTGCGGCGCCCCACCCGGACATGCGCCGCACGACGATGCTTTAACTAAAGAACAACGTCAGACGCGATTCCAGTCGAACGCGGCCTTGTCGCCCTTGCCGTAGACCTTGAGCGCGCCCTTCTCGCCGACGGCGTTGGGACGCTGGAAGATCCAGTTCTGCCAGGCGGTAAGCCGCCCGAAGATGCGGGTGAACATGTTCTCCTGGCCGTTGAAGCGCAGGTTGGCTTCCATGCCAGTCAGCGCATCGGGGGACATGGACGCGCGCTCTTCCAGCGCAATGCGCACTTCGTCGGTCCAGTCGATATCGTCCGGGTTGGCGGTGACGAGGCCGACCGCGAACGCAGCGTCGGCGTCGAGCGGCTGGCCGGCCCTGGCGCGCACCGCATCCAGCGCCGGTTGTTCGTCGTAGAAGCGGCGGCCCAGGCGGCTCTGACCGGTCACCATCGGGTACAAGCCGAAATTGGTCTCGGCCACGGTGATCTTCGGGGCGCGCGCTTCGTCGTCCGGCAGCGCCAGGTGGTAGCTGCGGTCGCAAGCCAGCGCCAGTTCGAGGAACGTGCCGGCAAAGCAGGAGCCCGGCTCGATCAGCGCGAACAGGCTGCGCGATGACACATCCAGCCGCGAGAAGGTACGGCGCAGCAGGCCGATGGTTTCGCGCACCAGCCAGTGATCCTTGTTGGCAAGCAGCGTGGCGTCCATGGCCAGCACGTTGGCGGCATCGCCTTCGGTCTTGATCAGCCAGGTGCCGATGTCGAGCTCGTTGGTGCGCATCGACAGGATGGCGTCTTCCAGTTCGCGCGCCAGTTGCAGCGGATACCAGGCGGCGCCGGCTTCGGCGATGGCGCTGACGCTTTGCGGTTGCGGGCCCGACGGCGCCTTGACGGTGAAGCTGGCCTTGCGTCCGGCGCGGTCGATCTCCACGGTGACGTGCGTGTAGCGCAAGGCATCGTCTTCCAGCGTGCGCGCAACCGGCGTCAGCGCCACGCCGCTCGCACCGGCCGGACGGTCGCTCTGCGCGGCCAGGGCCAGCGCGCGTTCCTGCACTTTCTGCGCGAACACGGCGGGCTTGGCGATGTCGTCCACCAGGCGCCAGTCCTTGGCGCGTTGGCCGCGCACGCCTTCGGTGGTGGTGCAGAAGATATCGGCGAGGTCGTGGCGCACGTGGCGCTTGTCAGTCACGCGGGTCAGGCCGCCGGTGCCGGGCAGCACGCCCAGCAGCGGCACTTCGGGCAGGCTCACGGCGGAGGAGCGGTCATCGACGAGGATGATCTCGTCGCAGGCCAGCGCCAGTTCATAGCCGCCGCCCGCGCAGGCGCCGTTGACCGCGGCGAGGAACTTCAGGCCGCTGTGCTTCGACGAATCCTCCAGCCCGTTGCGCGTTTCGTTGGTGAACTTGCAGAAGTTCACCTTCCAGGCATGGCTGCTGACGCCCAGCATGAAGATGTTGGCGCCGGAGCAGAACACCTTGTCCTTGCCGCTGGTGAGCACCACGGTACGCACCTCGGGATGCTCGAAGCGGATGCGGTTGACCGCATCGTTCAGTTCGATGTCGACGCCGAGATCGTAGCTGTTGAGCTTGAGCTTGTAGCCGGGGCGCAGGCCAGCGTTCTCGTCAATGTCCACCGCCAGCGTCGCAACGGGACCGTCGAACGTCAGCTTGAGGTGCTTGTATTGGGACGGGTCGGTCTGGTAGTCGACGCGGGGGGCGGTAGTCATGAGTGTCTCCTCAGCGATGAAGCACAATAGTGCATGGGTCGTGATTCAGTGAAAGAACTATAGTTCATGTGCTGAAAAACAGTCAAGCAATATTGTGCATCTTTCGGAGGAGAGGCTCAGACGGGCAGTTGCAAGGCGTAACGCACGCGCTCCCGGAGCGCGAGGAAGGTGGATTCGAGCGGTTCCGCGCTGGTGTCGACCGTGAAATCCGCCTTGGAATAGAAGGCAGCGCGGCCAGCCAGGATGTGCCGCAGGTCTTCCATCGCCTCCTTGCTGGCCGCCATCGGGCGGAAGTCCCCCTGGGCGCGCACGCGGTTCATGTGATCTTCCGGGCTGGCCTGCAGCCACACCGTGGTGCAGTGGGCCAGCAGCAGGTTGAAGGTCGCCGGGTCCGACACCAGCCCGCCCGGCGTGGCGATCACTGCCTCCGGATAGATCTGGATGGCTTCCTCCAGGGCGCGCCGCTCGTAGCGGCGGTAGGCGTTCATGCCATAGAGGCCCTGGATTTCCGAGATGCTGCAGCCGGCAAACTTCTCAATTTCGCGGCTCAGCTCGACAAAGGGGAAGCCAAGATCCTCGGCCAGCATGCCGCCAAGCGTGGATTTGCCGGCGCCGCGCAGCCCGATCAGCGCCACGCGCGGGCTGCGCGCGGCATTGCCGCCGCCGGTGCCCAGCATCTCGCCCACGGCGATGCGCACGCGCCGCAGCGTGCCTTCGTCGCGGTGTTCGAGCAGTTCCCTGATCAGCAGCCATTCCGGCGAAGAGGTCGACACGTCGCCCAGCAACTCCGCCAGCGAGCAATGCAGCGCCGAGGCGATCTGCAGCAGTACCAGGATGGATGCGTTGCCGCTGCCGTACTCCAGGTTGGCGAGATGCCGCTCCGAGACGCCGGCCGCCAGCGCCGTGGCCTTGCGCGTCAAACCCCGCCGCGCGCGCAGCTCGCGCACGCGCTCGCCCAGCGCGACGAGAAAGGCATTTTTCTCATGGGAGCCGGCTTCGGTGCTGGCGCCGTTGCCGTGCGCGGCATCGGCATCCCTGTCGTCTTTGGCATCGCGGGCATCCCGCGTTAACCCGGCTTCATGCAATATAGTGCTTGACATGGTTTGGTGACGGCTCTATGTTTCATTCATGCACAATAATGCATGAAACGCGGGTATGCAACCTGGCTAAGTCTAACGGAGCGTCTTTCATGTCCCCCACCGAATTCCGCGAGCAGATCGCGCGGCTCACGGCCCGCATTGCCGGCCGCCCTCTCGATGCCTCCCTGGATGCCTGGCTCAATGCCGAACACGGCGTCGGCAGCCCTACCTATAGCGCACTGAAGAACGCCTGCGAGACCGGCGTGGCCGAGGGCTGGCTGTGCGACCGCGAGGGCGGCGGCATCCGCTATGGCCGCATCTTCAAGCCGGCCGCCGACCTGCATGGCTTTTCGGTCGACGTGGTCGATATGCAGGACATCGCCGGCCCGCATCACACCCATCCCAATGGCGAGATCGACCTGATCGTGCCGGTCGATGCCGGCGCCGAGTTCGACGGCCGCCCCGCCGGCTGGCTGGTCTGCCCGCCGGGCAGCGCGCACCGGCCCACCGTCACCCGTGGGCGCGCGCTCGTCCTTTACCTGCTGCCCGAAGGCCGCATCGACTTCACCCGCTGAGAACCGCCCCATGACCGAATTGCTTTCCAACTATCTTGGCGGCCGCTGGCAGGCCGGCTCCGGCAACGGTACGACGCTGTCCGACCCCGTCCTCGGCGATGCCCTGGTGCGCGTCGATGCCACCGGGCTCGACCTCGCGGCGGGCTTTGCCTTTGCGCGGGAGCAAGGCGGTGCCGCATTGCGCGCCATGACCTATCGCGAGCGCGCCGCCATGCTGGCCGCCGCGCAGAAGATCCTGCAAGCCAACCGAGATGCGTATTACGAGATCGCCACCGCCAACAGCGGCACCGTGCACAACGATTCCGCGGTGGATATCGATGGCGGCATCTTTACCCTCGGCACCTATGCGAAGCTCGGCGAGTCGCTGGGCGACCGCCGCTACCTGATCGACGGCGATGCCGCGCGCCTCGGCAAGGATCCGCTCTTCCAGTCGCAACATGTGCTGGCACCCACGCGCGGCGTGGCGCTCTTCATCAATGCCTTCAATTTCCCGGGCTGGGGGTTGTGGGAGAAGGCCGCGCCGGCGCTGCTGTCGGGCGTGCCCGTGATCGTGAAGCCGGCGACGGCCACCGCGTGGCTGACCCAGCGCATGGTGAAAGATGTGGTCGAGGCGGGCGTGTTGCCGCCCGGCGCGCTCTCCGTGGTGTGCGGCAGCGCGGCCGGACTGCTCGACCAGTTGCAGCCATTCGACGTCGTCTCCTTCACCGGCTCGGCCGAGACTGCCGCGCTGATCCGCTCGCATGCCGCGGTGACGCAACGCTCGGTACGCGTCAATATCGAGGCCGACAGCGTCAACTCGGCCCTGCTGCTGCCTGGCGAGGCCGCAGGCAGCGAAGCACTGGATCTGCTCGCCAAGGAAGCCGCGCGGGAAATGACCGTCAAGTCCGGGCAGAAATGCACGGCCATCCGCCGCATCTTCGTGCCCGAGGCCTTGTATGGCGCTGCCGCCGAAGCCATCGGGGCACGCCTGCGCAAGACCACGGTCGGGAATCCCCGCAACGAGTCGGTGCGCATGGGCGCCCTGGTCAGCCGGACGCAACTCGCGTCCGTGCGCGAAGGGCTCGGCTATCTGCAGGCGCAAACCGAAGTGCTGCACGACGGCGCCACGCATGCGCTGGTCGATGCCGACCCTGCCGTGGCCTGCTGCATCGGCCCCACGCTGCTGGGCGCGCGCGATGCGGACGCCGCCGGTCGCGTCCACGACACCGAGGTGTTTGGCCCCGTGGCCACGCTGCTGCCCTACCGCGACGGCGCCCATGCGCTGGCCCTGGTGCGCCGGGGCCAGGGATCGCTGGTGGCGTCGCTGTATGGCAGCGATCCCGCAGCGCTGGCCGCCATCGCCGTCGAACTTGCCGACAGCCACGGACGCGTCCACGTGATCTCCCCCGAGGTGGCCCAGTTGCACACCGGCCACGGCAACGTCATGCCGCAGTCGCTGCATGGCGGCCCCGGCCGCGCCGGCGGTGGCGAAGAGCTGGGCGGGTTGCGCGCGCTGAACTTCTATCACCGGCGCAGCGCCGTACAGGCCGGCACCCATGTGCTGGAACGCCTGTAGGCGCGCGCCGCCGGCGAAATCAATACACCACCGATACGGGGAGACACGCATGACAGCCGAACCACAGGTCCAGCCGCCCGGGACGCCGTTCAACTTCGCCCAGCACCTGATCGCGTGCAATGCGCAGCGGCCTGGCAAGGTTGCCTATATCGACGACCATGGCCACATGCGCTATGGCGAACTGGCCGACCGCATCCGCCGGCTCGCTGCCGCGCTGCAGGCTTGCGGCATCCACCGCGAAGAGCGCGTGCTGTTGCTGATGCACGATTGCAATGACTGGCCGGTGTGCTTCCTCGGCGCGATATACGCGGGCATYGTGCCGGTGGCGGTCAACACCCTGCTCACCGCCGATGACTACGCCTATATGCTGCAGCACAGCCGCGCGCAGGCGGTGCTGGTTTCGGGCGCGCTGCTGCCCGTGCTGCAGGAAGCCATCGCCCAGGGCGGCCATGAGATCGGGCGCGTGATCGTCTCCCGGCCCGCCGGGCCGCTTGCGCACGGCATGATCGCGCTCGATGCGCTGATCGATGGCCACGCGCCGCTACCGGCGCCGGCTGGTACCGGCCCCGACGATCCCGGCTTCTGGCTCTATTCGTCGGGCTCCACCGGGCGTCCCAAAGGCGTGCTGCACAGCCAGGGCAATCCGTACTGGACCGCCGAGCTTTACGCGAAGCCCATCCTCTCATTGTGCGAGAGCGATATCTGCTTCTCGGCGGCCAAGCTCTACTTCGCCTACGGGCTCGGCAACGGCCTCAGCTTCCCGCTCAGCGTGGGCGCTACCGTTGTGCTGATGGCCGAACGGCCGACGCCGGACGCCACCTTCAAGCGCTGGCTGGAAAACCAGCCGACCGTGTTCTTCGGCGCGCCCACCGGCTACGCGGGCATGCTCGCCGCGCCCGGGCTGCCGCAGCGGGAACAGGTCTCGCTGCGCCTGTGCTCATCCGCCGGCGAGGCCTTGCCGGCCGACATCGGCGAGCGTTTCACCGCGCGCTTCGGCTGCGAGATCATCGACGGCATCGGCTCGACGGAAATGCTGCATATCTTCCTGTCCAACCGTCCGGGACAGGTACGCTACGGCACCACCGGCTGGCCGGTACCCGGCTATGTGGTCGAACTGCGCGACGAAGACGGCCGGCCGGTGCCCGACGGCGACGTCGGCGACCTCTATATCCAGGGCCCGAGCGCGGCGCTGATGTACTGGGGCAACCGCGAGAAATCGCGCGAGACCTTCCGCGGCGGCTGGACCAAGAGCGGCGACAAATACGTACGCAACGCCGACGGCAGCTACAGCTACGCTGGCCGCAGCGACGACATGCTCAAAGTCAGCGGCATCTATGTATCCCCCTTCGAAGTGGAAGCCACGCTGATGGTGCACCCCTCGGTGCTCGAAGCCGCCGTGATCGGCGTCCCCGACGAAGCGGGCCTCACCAAGACCAAAGCCTTCGTGGTGCTCAAACCCGGCGCGCAGGTGAGCGAGACGGAGCTGAAAGCCTTCGTCAAGGAACGGCTGGCGCCATACAAATACCCTCGCATCATCGAGTTCATGGACGCGCTGCCGAAGACAGCCACGGGGAAGATACAGCGGTTCAGGCTGCGGGAGATGGAAAGCGCGCCAGCGTGAGAAACAAAGCGGGAGAGGGAGCCAACCGGCGCAAAGAATAAGAGCGATGCGAAGCGAGCCCCCCAAGCGATGCGAAGCGAGCCGTCAAGGTGTACCAGGCCGTATGGGGCGCCTCGTCGGCAGGCAAAAAGAGCGGAAAAGAGGGGGCCATGTCTGAG
>NZ_JBFTLX010000177.1:0-24583 GCF_056396665.1 Cupriavidus sp. 05T313
TAATAATGCCGCCGACTCAACCCACCGGAATGCCAACGTGAATTTCTTCGCCGACTACAACAACCTTGCCTTGATCGCCCTCGCCGTGGTGTCGGGCGGCCTGCTGGCCTGGCCCGCCATCACGCGCGGAACCGCCGGCAAGACCGTCAATCCGGCCGCCGCGACCCARCTGATCAACAAGCGCAATGCGGTGGTCGTGGATATCCGGGAAGCCACCGAATACGCCAAGGGCCACCTGCCGCAAGCCAAGAGCGCGCCACTCGCGGATCTTCCCAGCCGTGCCGCCGGCCTTGCAAAGGACAAATCCGTCCCAATCATCGTCGTGTGCCAGACCGGCCAGCGCTCGGGCAAGGGTCAAGCAGTCTTGAAGGAAGCCGGTTACAGTGAGATCTATTCGCTCGAAGGCGGCTTGGCCGCCTGGCAGCAAGCCGGCCTGCCCTTAGTCAAGTAAGGGGCGCCTGAAGCGGCTCCGGGGGCATGCCCCGTCGCCGCGCCAGCAGGGCGCCCGTCTTTGTCCGGTGTGGCGCAGTCCTGGCTTGCCGGCACCCGAGCTACGACCAGAGTCCCGTTTTTCAAGGAGAACCGCATGGCCCGCGTTGTGATGTACAGCACGGTAGTTTGTCCGTATTGCCAGATGGCCGAGCGCCTTCTGAAGGCCAAGGGCGTCGACGCGATCGAGAAGATCCTGATCGACCGCGAGCCCGGCAAGCGCGAGGAAATGATGACGCGCACAGGCCGCCGCACCGTGCCGCAGATCTACATCGACGAGACTCATGTGGGCGGCTTCGACGACCTCTCGGCGCTCGATCGCCAGGGCGGGCTGGTGCCCCTGCTGGCTGCCTGAAGGCCCCGCAGCCTCGGCGCGGGTGAATTCGTCACCCGCGTCATGTACCATATGCGTTTTCCAACCGGGTGCCGACCCGGGCCGTTGCCAGGGCCATTCCAGCCCGTGGCGCAGATGGTCCGTACGCCAGGTGCCCAACGCCTCTTTCCGGAAGCCTTTCATGAGCGACCAGCAAAACAATCAGCAGGAAGACCAGCCGTTCTTCAACATCCAGCGTGTGTACCTGAAGGACATGTCGCTCGAACAGCCGAATTCGCCCGGCATCTTCCTCGAGACCGAAGCACCGGCCGTGGAAGTGCAGGTGAACGTGGGTGCCTCGCAGCTGCAGGAAGGCATCTTCGAGGTGGTGGTGACCGGTACCGTGACCACCAAGGTGCAGGACAAGGTTGCCTTCCTGGTGGAAGCGCACCAGGCCGGCATCTTCGATATCCGCAACGTGCCGGTGGAGCAGCTCGACCCGCTGCTGGGCATCGCYTGCCCGACCATYCTSTACCCGTACCTGCGYGGCAAYRTSGCYGACGTGATCACSCGCGCCGGCTTCCAGGCSATYCACCTGTCGGAAATCAACTTCCAGGCRCTGTACGARCAACGCCTGCAGGCAGCCATGGAAGAAGCCGAAGCCGCACAGGGCGGCAGCAGCGGCATCGTGATGCCCGACGGCAGCCAGGCTCGCCACTGATCCTGCTGCAGTCAGTTGCAAAGACGGGGCCTCGGCCCCGTTTTGTCTTTCCGGCCCGCGTTACTTGATGAATGCGGCTTTGAGGCTGAACCAGCGAGGCGAACGCCATGAAAATCACTGTCTTCGGTGCAGGTGCCTGGGGCACCGCGCTCGCCAGCCATGCCGCCGCGGCCCACGATGTGGTGCTGTGGGGGCGTGACGTCACGCAGCTGGCGGGCATCGGCGCCGACCGCGTCAATGCCACTTACCTGCCCGGCGTACCGTTGTCCGGGCGGCTTGCGGTCGAGCCGGATTTCGAGCGCGCCGCGGCGCATGCCGATGTCGAACCCGACGGTCTCGTGATCGTGGCCACGCCCGTCTCGGGCCTGCGCGAAATGACGCGCAGGCTGGCCGCGCGCCAGACCGGGGCGTTGCGCATGCTTTGGCTGTGCAAGGGCTTCGAGGCCGGCACCAATGCACTGCCGCACCAGATGGTGCGCGAAGAACTCGATGCCGCCGGCCGTCTGCACGACACCAGCTACGGTGTGCTGACGGGCCCCAGCTTTGCCCGCGAGGTGGCGCTTGGCCTGCCGTGCGCGCTGACCGTGGCGGGCACGTCGCCCGCGCTCGCGGAACTGGCGCAGCATGCCTTCCATCACCATGCGATGCGCATCTACGGCAGCGACGACCTGGTCGGTGCCGAGGTAGGCGGCGCTGTCAAGAACGTGCTGGCGATCGCCACAGGCGCCAGCGACGGGCTGGGCCTGGGCCTGAACGCGCGCGCCGCGCTGGTGACGCGCGGCCTGGCCGAGATGACGCGGCTGGGCATGGCGCTGGGCGGCCGTGTTGAAACCTTTATGGGTCTGGCGGGCATGGGCGACCTGATCCTGACCGCCACGGGCGACCTCTCGCGCAACCGCAAGGTTGGCCAGCAACTGGCCGAGGGCAAGACGCTGGCGCAGATCCTGGCCGAACTGGGCCACGTAGCCGAAGGCGTGCGCTGCGCGCAGGCGGTGGCGGCGCTGGCAGCGGCAAAGGGCGTCGATATGCCGATCACGCGTGCGGTTTGCGCGGTGCTCTTCGAAGGGCTGCCCGCCGCCGACGCGGTGGCGCAACTACTGCAGCGCGACGCACGCGATGAGTGAGCGCATGCTGACCCGGCAACCATCGCGGACCTCCCGCGCCTGGCCGGTCGCTGCCATTTGCCAGGGACGCGAGTCCCTTCTTGATTGATTTCATTGAGTCCGGCGGCGATACGCTTGCGCATTTGCCACCGCCTTGCATCATGTCCCAAGACTTCATCGCGGCCCGCCGCCGCACCCTGATCGCCCTTRCCGCCGGCGCCATGTCCGGCATGGCAGGGACGGCAATGGCTTCGCCCGCGGCCTCCCAGCCCTGGCCAGCGCGCCCGATCCGCATGGTGGTGCCGTTCCCGGCCGGGTCCTCGCCCGACCTGATCGCGCGCCTGCTGACCGAGAAGCTGGCCGTCGCGCTCGGGCAGCCCGTGGTAGTGGAAAACCGCCCGGGCGCCGGCGGCAATATCGGCACCGGCATGGTGGCAAGGGCCGCGCCGGATGGCTACACCTTGCTGCTGACCATCAATGGCCCGCTAGTCACGGCGCCGACCCTGTCGCGCCATCTTGGCTACGACCCGGTGCGCCAGCTCGCGCCCGTGTCGCTGGTGGCAACTTCGCCCAATGTCCTGGTGGTGGATGCCCGCCTGCCGGTGCATGACGTACGCGAGTTCGTGGCGCTGGCACGGTCCCGTCCGGGCGTGCTGAACTACGGGTCGGTCGGCAACGGCAGCGCTTCCCACCTGGCGATGGAGCAGCTCAAGGCCGCGGCGGGGATCGACCTGCAGCACATTCCCTATCCGGGCTTCGCGCAGATCACCACCGCCATGGTCGGTGGCCAGGTGCAGGCTGGCTTCATGGTGCCGGCCATCGCCATGCCCCTGGTGACTGCCGGCAAGCTGCGCATCATCGCGGTCACCACCAGCGGGCGCACCGGCCTGTTGCCCGCGGTGCCAACCGTGGCGGAATCCGGCTATCCCGGCTTCGAGGCGATCTCGTGGCAAGCGGTGCTGGCGCCGGCGGGAACGCCCGCGCCGGTGATCGACCGGCTCTATCGCGAACTGGTGGCCATCATCGGCAGCGAGGATGTGCGCGCCAAGATGCGAGCCCAGTATTTCGTGCCGGCAGGGACGGCGCCACAATCGCTGCGCCAGACCATGGCGAGCGAAAAAGCGCGCTGGGACAAGGTGATTCGCGTCGCCGGCGTACAGCCGGAATAAAGCGCTTTCGTCAGCCCGGATCAGGCGCCGCCGGCAAAGCCGYTCTGGCGCCAGGCTTCGAACACGACGACCGCGACGGTATTGGAGAGGTTGAGGCTGCGGTTGTCCGGCCGCATCGGCAGGCGGATGCGCTGCGTGGCGGGAAACCACTCGCGCCGCTCCGGCGCCAGCCCGCGCGTTTCCGAGCCAAACACGAACCAGTCGCCAGGCTGGAAGCCGACCTGTCCAAACGGCGTCGAGCCGTGCGTGGTCAGCGCGAACATGCGGGTGGGGTCGGGCTGTTCGCTTTCCATCAGCGCATCCCAGTTCTCGTGCACGCGCATGCTGGCGTACTCGTGATAGTCCAGCCCGGCACGGCGCATGCGCGCATCCTCGAGCGGAAAGCCGAGCGGCTTGACGAGGTGCAGGCGCGCGCCGGTGTTGGCGCACAGGCGAATCACATTGCCGGTATTCGGGGGGATCTCGGGTTCGACCAGGACGACATTGAACATGGGAGTGGGCGGGCCGGAGGCGCCGCAGCCGTGAAACGCTGCGCAGCTTACCCTGCCGGGGGCCGCCTGTCACGCCGGGCAGTGGCGGGGAGGGTCAGCGCGTACTTCACTTGATGGCGGCGCCGGGCCTAGGGTGTGCGCAGCGCCACCAGCAGCGTCACACGCGTTGCGCCGTGAGCCTTCAGGACCCGCGCCGCTTCGCCCAGTGTGGCGCCGCTGGTCATCACATCGTCGACCAGGCCGACATGCAGGCCCGCGACATCGTGCCCGGGGCCGAGGCCGAAGGCGTCTTGCAGGTTGGCCTGCCGCGCGGGCAGGTCCAGCGTGGCCTGCGCCGGGGTATCGCGCAGGCGCGCCAGYAGCGTCGGCGCGGCGCGCACGCCGAGACGGCGTGCCAGTGGGCGTGCAATTTCCCAGGACTGGTTGAAGCCACGTTGCGCCAGCCGCCGCGGGGACAGCGGAATTGGCGCCAGCACATCGGGCAGAGTCAGTCCGCACGTGGCGGAAGCGGCCTGCCAGCGGCTTGCCAGTTCGCCCGCGAGCCAGTCCGCCAGCGGCAGCACGCCGCCGAATTTCAGAGCCAGCACCGTGCCGTCCTGCGGGCTGGCGTAGTCGCCGAGCGCGAGGGTGGCATCGAAGGGCGGCGGTTCATGGCGGCATTGGCTGCAGATCGGCGCATTGCCCGGCCCCGCGGCGCGCCCCAGGGGGCGGGCGCAGCAGCGGCAGCGCGGCAGCGGCGCCAGCAGCTCCTCCGCGCAGCCGGCGCAGACGGTTTCGTCCTGCACCGTGCCGCACAGCGCACAGGCCGCCGGCAGCAGCGCGCGCATCCAGCGCCGCGCATGCTGGCGCAGTGTGCTGTCGCCGGGGCATGCTGGCAGGTGCAAGGCGGGCGTGGGAGCCGGATGTGATGCCGGGCCGCCGCCGGCAGGCGCGGCGGCGGGCGCGTATACTTGCGGTCCGGTCGCGCTGTCCGCTGGCGCGCGCACCGTTTCCCGGACGGGCGCATCGCTGCGGCCGCCATCCCCATTCTCTTGCCGCCTGGTTTGACCGTGTCCCTGCATGACGCCGACTCCCCCGATGCCTATTTGCCGCCCACGCGGCTGACCCGCCTCGCCTTCGACCGGCGCAGCGCCGGTTTCGGCCAGCTCGATTTCCTGCTGGGCGAGATCGGCCAGCGCATGCAGGAGCGCATGCAGATGATCCGGCTGGCGCCGGCGCGCGCGCTCGACATTGGCTGYGGCCACGGCCGCGGCCTGGCCGCGCTGCGCGCCCAGTATCCGGATGCGCAGATCGCCGGCCTTGATATCTCCGGCGCCATGCTGCGCGAAGCGGCGCAGCGCGATCCCCAGCGCCAGTCCGGGTGGCTGGGGCGCCTGCTCGGCAAGCGCCCCACGTTCGACCTGGTGCAGGGCGATCTTGCCACATTGCCCTTCGCGCCGGCCAGTTTCGACCTGTTGTGGTCCAACCTCGCGCTGCACTGGCATCCCGAGCCGCATCGGGTCTTCCCGGAATGGCACCGGATCACCCGCGACGAAGGCCTTGTGCTGTTCTCGTTGTTCGGGCCCGATACGCTGGCGGAGTTGCGCGCCGCGTTCGCCGAAGTAGATGGCGACACGCATTCCCTGCGTTTCGTCGATATGCAYGATATYGGCGACATGCTGGTSCACAGCGGCTGGTCSACGCCCGTGATGGACATGGARACSCTGACCRTCACCTACGAGTCGCCGCGGACCCTGCTCCGTGAAGTGCAGGCCTTCGGCGGCCTGCGCCTGCCGCCGGTGGCCGGCAAGGGCGGGGGCTTGCGCGGGCGCGCCTGGCTCGACGCGCTGCTGGCCGCGTTCGAGCGGCGGCGCAATGCCGACGGCCTGATCCCGCTCACGTTCGAGATCGTCTACGGTCATGCCTGGAAGCTGGCGCCACGCGGCAAGCAGGCCGTCGACGAGCTGGGACACGCTGTCGTCCCGCTCGACAAGATCGGCCGCGCGCGGCAGCGCAAGTAACGTGGCCGACGCCCTTGCATGCATCGCTCGCGCAGTCAAGCAGGCTTTCGCACGCACCGCGCTGAAGCACAAAAACTTGTCGCGCGCTAGCCCGTTGGTCAAGTGGCGGCCTTGTCCGTGTAGGCGAAGCGCCCTATAATGCGCCAGTTTGTCGCAGTGGTCTCCCTGGCACTATTTGCCCGAAATCGCACCCCAATGGTGCGTCCCAGGCGCAATCGTCCAGGCGTGCATCCGGTCACAGCGGTTGGCGATGCAAGGTTGGCGATGCAAGACTTGGGTATCGCATTCCAGACGGCGCAAGACGAATCCGACGGCAGGTCCGGCGGATCCGGCGCGCCGGACAAAGACTGGCTGATGAAGCGGAATTGCTCGCTGTCTCCACGCCAGGTTGGCTGGTTTTACCTCTCGATCGTCAGCATTTCGCTTGCCATCGCCTTGTTTTTTGCGTGGCGAGGGTCGTGGCTCGTCCTTCCCTTTGCCGGGTTGGAGCTGCTTGGACTGGGCATTGCCCTGCTGGTGCATGGGCGGCACGCGTCGGATTACGAACGCGTCAGCCTGGCCGACGGCAGGCTGGTAGTGGTTTCGGTCAGTGCAGGGCAGCTGACACGGCATGAGTTCAACCCGCTGTGGGTGCGGGTCGAGCTGGATGAATCATTGCGAGCGCTGGTGTTGCTGCGCTCGGGCGGGAGCGCTGTGCGGGTGGGGTGTTTTCTGGACCCGTACAAGCGGCGAAAGTTCGCGCAGGAACTCGTATCGGCTTTGCGTTATCTCTGAGAGGCAGCGAGGGCCCCGCGAGTGACAGATTTGAATCTGTAAATTGGGTAGATAACAAATGAAAATGTGGAAGAAGGCATCCGCAGCGTGTCTGGTGGGCGCGTCCCTGCTCACTGGTCATGCAGCCCTGGCAGTGGAAGACATGCCAGGCGGCCCCGCAGTGCGTCAGCTCAATCTGACCGAGCCGGTCACCAAGATCGCCGAGCAGATTCACTGGCTGAACTGGATGATGCTGATCATGTGCACCGTGATCTTCATCGGCGTTTTCGCGGTGATGTTCTACTCCGTGTTCACGCACCGCAAGTCCAAGGGCGCGAAGTCGGCCTCCTTCCACGAAAGCATCACCGTCGAGGTGATCTGGACCATCATCCCGTTCCTGATCGTCATCGGCATGGCCCTGCCCGCCACCAAGACGGTCGTGGCGATGAAGGACACCACCAATGCCGACATCACCATCAAGGCCACTGGCTACCAGTGGAAGTGGGGCTACGACTACCTGAAGGGCGACGGCGAAGGCATCTCCTTCGTGTCCACCCTGACCACCCCGCGCGAACAGATCAACAACGAGGCCCCCAAGTCGAACACCTACCTGATGGAGGTGGACAACGAGATGGTGGTGCCCGTGAACAAGAAAGTCCGCATGGTGCTGACGGCCAATGACGTCATCCATGCCTGGATGATCCCGGCCTTCGGCGTCAAGCAGGATGCGATCCCCGGCTTCGTGCGCGACACCTGGTTCAAGGCCGAGAAGGTTGGCGTGTACCGTGGCCAGTGCGCCGAGCTGTGCGGCAAGGAACACGCCTTCATGCCCATCGTCGTGCGCGTGGTTTCGGACGCCGACTACGCCAAGTGGGTTGACGGCAAGAAGAAGGAACTCGCCGCCAAGGCCGACGACCCCAACAAGACCTGGACCCTGGAAGAACTCAAGGCCCGTGGCGAGAAGGTCTACACCGCCAACTGCGCGGTCTGCCACCAGCCGAACGGTAAGGGCGGCGGCGCGTTCCCGGCCCTGGACGGCTCCAAGGTCGTCAACGGTCCCGATGCTGGCCAGATGCACATCCTGCTGGAAGGCAAGGGTGCCATGCCGGTCTGGAAGCACCTCTCCGATACTGAACTCGCTGCCGTCATGACCTACACCCGCAACAGCTGGGGTAACAAGACTGGCGAAGTGATTCAACCGAGCGATTTCGTGAACGCCCGTGCCGGCAAGTTCCGCGAAGGCGGTGGCGCACCCGGCGCCAGCGGCGGCGACGCCGCACCGAAGACGGAAGACAAGCCCGCTGCCAAGCAGGCAAGCGCCGCGGGTGACCGCGCGGCAGGCTGAACAGGATTTCAGGAGTTTTCGCGATGAGTACTGCTACCCCGGACGCGCTCGCCCACCCGCACGACCACGCCCACGATGAGCACCACGATCATCCGCACGGCTGGCGCCGCTGGCTGTTCGCCACCAACCACAAGGACATCGGTACGCTGTACCTGCTGTTCTCGTTCACCATGCTGCTGTCTGGCGGCGCGCTGGCACTGCTGATCCGTCTCGAACTGTTCGAGCCGGGCCTGCAGTTCTTCCGCCCGGAACTGTTCAACCAGTTCACCACCATGCACGGCCTGATCATGGTGTTCGGCGCGATCATGCCGGCCTTCGTCGGCTTCGCCAACTGGATGATCCCGCTGCAGATCGGCGCATCCGACATGGCCTTCGCGCGGATGAACAACTTCAGCTTCTGGCTGATGCCCCCGGCGGCCCTGCTGCTGGTGCTGTCGTTCTTCGCACCGGGCGGCGCCACCGCCGCCGGCTGGACCCTGTACGCGCCGCTGTCGGTGCAGATGGGCCCCGGCATGGACATGGCGATTTTCGCCATGCACATCATGGGCGCCTCGTCGATCATGGGTTCGATCAACATCATCGTCACGGTGCTCAATATGCGCGCACCCGGCATGACGCTGATGAAGATGCCGATGTTCTGCTGGACCTGGCTGATCACCGCCTACCTGCTGATTGCCGTGATGCCGGTGCTGGCTGGCGCCATCACCATGGTGCTGACCGACCGTCACTTCGGCACGAGCTTTTTCTCGGCGGCAGGCGGCGGCGACCCGGTGATGTACCAGCACATCTTCTGGTTCTTCGGGCACCCCGAGGTCTACATCATGATCTTGCCGGCCTTCGGGATCGTCTCGCACGTCGTGCCGACCTTTGCCCGCAAGCGGCTGTTCGGCTATAGCTCGATGGTGTACGCGACCGCCTCGATCGCTATCCTGTCGTTCATCGTGTGGGCTCACCACATGTTCACGACCGGCATGCCCGTGACCGGCCAGCTGTTCTTCATGTACGCCACCATGCTGATCGCGGTGCCSACSGSCGTGAAGWTCTTCAACTGGATCGCTACCATGTGGCGCGGCTCGATGACCTTCGAGACCCCGATGCTGTTCGCGATCGGCTTCATCTTCGTGTTCACCATCGGTGGTTTCACGGGCCTGATGCCGGCGGTTGCCCCGATCGACATCCAGTTGCAGGACACCTACTTCATCGTGGCGCACTTCCACTACGTGCTGGTGGCGGGCTCGCTGTTCGCGATGTTCTCGGGCTTCTACTACTGGGGTCCGAAGTGGAGCGGTTTCATGTACAACGAAACCCGCGGCCAGATCCACTTCTGGGGCTCGATGATCTTCTTCAACATCACCTTCTTCCCGATGCACTTCCTCGGGCTGGCCGGCATGCCGCGCCGCTATGCCGACTACCCGACGCAGTTCGCGGATTTCAACGCGATTGCTTCGATCGGTGCCCTGGGCTTCGGCCTGATGCAGGTGTATTTCTTCTTCTTCGTCGTGCTGCCGTCCTACCGTGGCGGCAAGGCAGCCGGAGACAAGCCTTGGGATGGCGCCGAGGGCCTGGAATGGACCGTGCCGTCGCCGGCCCCGTTCCACACCTTTGAAGTTCCTCCGCAGGTCAAGTAAGCAACGATGCGCGGAAGGATGGGCACGGCCCGTCCTTCCGCGTCACGCAGGCAAGGTGTTATGCAGGATCCAAACAAAAGTCCATCGGCAGCATGGAAGTGCACCCGGGCGAAATGACCACCATCGTCTACGAAGTGGCGAACGGGCAGACGCGCGACATCTCGGCGCAAGCCATCCCGAGCTACCTGCCCAAGCTGGCCACGCAGTATTTCAAGAAGATCGAGTGCTTCTGCTTCAAGGAACAGACGCTGAAGGCGAAGGWAGCACGCGAGATGCCGGTGGTGTTCGTGATCGATCCGGACCTGCCGAAAGACGTGAAGAACATTACGCTGTCCTACACCTTCTTCGAGATCGGTACGCCGGTGGCCCAGGCGCCGCAGGGCCCGCTTGAGGCGCAGCCGGCCGGAGCAGGCAAGGGCATTTGAGTAGCAGGTGAAGTGGTTGTAAGGGGTAGCCGTGGATGAGATGAAGGACGCGGTCAAGCGCAAGCTGTCTTTTGCGCAGACCCTGCGCGCGGTGTTCTGGTCGTTTATCGGCCTGCGCAAGGGTAGCGAGCATGAACGCGACATGGCACAGCTCAATCCGGTCCATGTGATCATCGCCGGCCTGATCGGGGTAGCCATCCTGATCGCCGTGCTGATCACCGTCGTGCGTGTGGTGGTGGGGTAGACAGACTGTCGCGCGCGGGAACGGGCAGGGAGAAGTAAAAGCAGGCAAAAGCATGCCGCCGGCCAGCAGTCGGGGCCGGATGTGCGGATAACGATTACTGAATCAAAGACTCTGAGCTGGAGATAAAAGAATGAGTGCGAATCGCGCAAACGCTCCGTACTACTTCGTACCGGGCCCCTCGCGCCATCCGATCACGGCAAGCTTTGGCTTGTTGCTGACGGCTGGGGGTGCTGCTGGTTGGGTAAACGGGCAGAGCTGGGGGCCGTATGTCTGCATCCTGGGCCTGGTGTGGTTCCTGTTCGTGCTCAAGAGCTGGTTCAGCGAGGCGATCAGCGAGTCCGAAACCGGCAAGTATGGCAAGAACATCGACCTGTCATTCCGCTGGTCGATGGGCTGGTTCATCTTCTCCGAAGTGATGTTCTTCGCAGCGTTCTTCGGCGCGCTGTTCTATGCCCGCAACATCGCCATGCCGTGGCTGGGCGACCTGAACAACAAGATCCTGTGGCCCGACTTTTCAGCCGTATGGCCTAACTTCGGCCCGGCCGGGGTCGTCGAGTCCTTCCAGACCATGGGCCCGTGGCCGATCCCGACGATCAACACGGCGCTGCTGCTGATGTCCGGCGTGACGCTGACCTGGGCGCACCATGCGCTGCTGGCCAACAAGCGCAGCCAGCTGATCCAGGGCCTGGTGCTCACCATCCTGCTGGGCGCGGTCTTCATGTGCTTCCAGGTGTACGAGTACCACCATGCGTACACGGAACTGAACCTCAAGCTGACCTCGGGCATCTATGGTTCCACGTTCTTCMTGCTGACCGGCTTCCACGGCTTCCACGTGACCATGGGCGCGATCATGCTGACGGTGGTGCTGGTGCGCGTGCTGAAGGGGCATTTCACCCCCGATCATCACTTCGCCTTCGAAGGCGCGGCCTGGTRCTGGCACTTCGTCGACGTGGTGTGGCTGTTCCTMTACATCGTGGTGTACTGGCTGTAAGGCACCCGACTGCAGTGCCCGCCGGCGATGCTGGCGGAATCGCCGGGAGAGATCTCCTCCCGGCGAAGAACAACAAAAAACAAGCGCCGCAGGAGTTTAGCCACTGCGGCGCTTGTTTTTTGCAGTTCGAACGCGTGTGGCCAGTCGCGTCGGCCGGCGCGCCAGGCTCAAGGCCCCATGCGAATACCCGTGCTTTGTATCCAGCCCATCCAGTGAGAGAACAGGATGAAGACGAACAGCGCCACGGAAAAGCCGACCCGGAACATCAGAGAGCGCATCATGTTCGGCGTCTTGCCGCGGTCGCGCATCATGAAGAATAGCGCCGAGGCCAGGCTGCCGATGATGAGGATGAACGCGATGATGATGACAATGCGCATGGAGGGCCCGCAAGTGCGGGGTCGGCTAGAGGTAATGTGCCATTATCGCATCGCCGCTCTCGAGGAAGCACTCGGGAGCTGCCCGTGAAGCTTTGGCGCGCGCTGAGCCCGGTTCCCACCATCGCCGCGCTGGTGGTCATTGCCGTCACTTGCGCGCTCGGCAACTGGCAGCTTGACCGTGCCCATGAAAAGCTGGCGCGTGCCGCGCGGCTGGAGGCGCTGGCTGCGCAGCGGCCCCTGGCGGTGGGCAGTGCCCTGGTCGAAGGGCAGGTAGCGGAGCGCCGGGTGCGCGTGCGCGGCCGCTTCGATGCGGCGCATACCGTTTTGCTGGACAATCGCCCACATGGCAACGGCACCGACAGCCGTGCCGGATTCATGGTGCTGACGCCGCTGCGCGTCGTGGCGAACGATCCCGGCGCGCCAGCGGTGCTGGTGCTGCGTGGCTGGCTGCCGCGCGACGCGCAGGACCGTACGCGCATCGCGCCATTCCCGACCGCCGAGGGCGATGTGGAGCTCGATGGCACCGCGCTGGCCGCGGTTCCCAAGGTCTTCAGCCTTGGCCAGGGCGCCAACGCGGAGGCCGGGCAGAAGATCCGACAGAATGTGGATCTTGCTGCATTCGCGAAAGAGCTTGGCGTGCCGCTGCAGCCCTTCGTGCTGGAGCAGCGCACCGATAGCGGCGACGGGCTGGCGCGCGACTGGGCGCCGGCGGATACCGGCGCCGATCGCCATTATGGCTACGCCTTCCAGTGGTTCGGCCTGGCCGCGCTGACGATGGTGCTGCTGGTGGCGTTGAGCTGGCGGCGCGCCGCCCGCATGGCGGCTTGAGAGACATGGTTACGACGGCAGCCGGCGCTTGCCCGCACGCGACAGGATTGCCGGCGCAACAACCAGCGAACCACAGCGGGACGGGGCGGTCAGATGACCGCAGCCGCCTCTAACGACAGACAGACGAAACACTATGCAACAGCCAGATCCCGCTTCCGCCCAGGCCGCCCGCGTCGCGCCGCAAGATTCGCGTATCGACGCCCGCACCCGCCGCGGGCGCATCCAGATGCTGTTGCTGCTGCTGGTGTGCGCTTCGCCTGTGATTGCCTCTTACCTCACTTATTACGTGTTCAAGCCGGCGGGCGGTGCCACCAACTATGGCACGTTGGTCGAGCCGCAGCGCCCGATGCCAGCGATGCAGATCGGCAACGAGCGGGCCGAGACCGTGCCGCTGGATAGCTTCAAGGGCAAGTGGCTGCTGGTCACGGCCGATGGCGCCGCCTGTGACGAGGCTTGTGCCAAGAAGCTGTTCACCATCCGCCAGATCCGTGCGGGGCAGGGACAGGACCGCGAGCGCATCGTGCCGGTATGGCTGATCAGCGACGATGGCCCGATCGATCCGCGCCTGTCGGCCGCCTACAACGAGCCCTATGCCGGTGTGCGCTTCCTGCGCGCCAATCGCGAAACCATGCAGAAATGGTTGCCGGCCGAGCAGGGTGGGCGGATCGAGGACACGCTATTCCTGGTCGATCCGCTGGGCAACCTGATGATGCACTTCCCCAGGGATCCGGACCCCAAGAAGATGAGTTCCGATCTGAAGAAGCTGCTCAAGTACTCTCGCATCGGGTGAGGCGCGCATGCTGCTCCAACTCGCCATCATCGGCGTCCTGATCGCGCTGTTCCCGCTCAGCTATGTGCTGGTCAAAGGGGATCGCAACAAGTACCRCAAGCTGGTGTGGATCACCGCCTTCCTGACGCTGGACCTGATCATGTTCGGCAGTTTCACGCGGCTGACGGATTCCGGYCTTGGCTGCCCGGACTGGCCGGGCTGCTACGGCCACTCCRATCCGCATGCCGCGCAGGAGCATATCCGTGCGGCCGAAACCGCCTTGCCCAGCGGGCCCGTGACCATCACCAAGGCGTGGATCGAGATGATCCACCGCTACTTCGCCATGGCGGTCGGCGTGCTGATCATCACGCTGATGGTGCTGGCCTGGGTCAAGCGGCGCGAACTCAGGCAGTCGCCCTGGTTCGCCACCGGCGTGCTGCTGCTGGTGTGCGTGCAGGGCGCGTTTGGCGCCTTTACGGTGACGCTCAAGCTTCAGCCCATCATCGTGGTCACGCACCTGATGTTGGGCATGGGCCTGCTCGCGGCATTGATCTGGCTGGGTTCGCGCAGCGACCCGCCGCTGGCGATCGCGCCGCAAGCGGGCGCGCTGCGCTGGCCGGCACGCATTGCGCTGGCCCTGCTGGTCATCCAGATCTTCCTGGGCGGCTGGGTGAGCACCAATTACGCGGTGCTGGCCTGCACCGACTTTCCGCTGTGTAACGGCCAGTTGGTGCCGGACATGGACTTCCGCCACGGCTTCACCCTGTGGCGCCAGCTCGGCATGACAGCCGACGGCGACTACATTCCACACTCGGCCCTGGTGGCGATCCACTGGGTGCATCGTGGTTTTGCCTTCGTCGTGCTGGCTTTCCTGGCCTGGTTCGGCCTGCGGGCGCGCCGCTTTGGCGGCCTCGCCCACAGCGCCGGCTGGCTGCTGGGCGTGCTCGCGCTGCAACTGGCTACCGGCCTTTCGAACATCGTGTTCGACTGGCCGCTGGGCGCCGCGGTGGCGCATAACGGCGGCGCGGCGCTCTTGCTGCTGCTATTGGTTCGTCTCAATTACAATATAGGGCTCGCGGCCCGGTCCGCGAACATTGCTACGGACGTGCCGGCTGCCGCGCGCGCCACATGAAAGACAAGAACTCGCCAGTGGTTACTGCTACCCACACACATCCCCTCGGACGGGTTCGCCACCTGGTCCGCCAATACGCCGCCCTTACCAAGCCCCGTGTGACGCAGCTTGCCGTCTTCTGCGCCATCATAGGCATGTTCCTGGCCACGCCGGGCATGGTGCCCTGGCCGGTGCTGATCGGGGGCGCCGCCGGTATCTGGCTGCTGGCGGGTGCCGCTTTCGCCATCAACTGCCTGGTGGAGCAAAAGGTCGACGCGCTGATGCGCCGCACCGCATGGCGCCCCTCCGCCACCGGCGAGATCACAACTATCCAGACCCTGGTGTTCTCGGCGGTGCTGGGCGGCGCGGGGATGTGGCTGCTGCACGTTTATACCAACGACCTGACCATGTGGCTGACGGTTGCCACCTTCGTCGGCTATGCCGTGGTGTACACGATCCTGCTCAAGCCGGCCACGCCGCAGAATATCGTGATCGGCGGCCTGTCCGGCGCCATGCCGCCGGCGCTTGGCTGGGCGGCTGTCGCTGGCGAACTGCCGGCCGAAGCCTGGTTCCTGGTGCTGATCATCTTCACGTGGACCCCGCCGCACTTCTGGGCCCTGGCCCTGTATCGCCGCGCCGACTACGCCAAGTCCGGCTTGCCGATGCTGCCGGTGACGCACGGCGAGCGCTTCACGCTGCTGCACATCCTGCTGTACACGCTGATCATGATTGCGGCCACGCTGCTGCCATTCGTGTACGGGATGTGCGGTTACATTTACCTGGCGGCGGCGCTGATCCTGGGGGGCGGTTTCCTCGCATACTCCTGGAAGATGTACCGCAACTATTCCGACGCACTGGCGCAGCGGACTTTCCGTTTCTCGATCCTTTACCTCTCGCTGCTGTTCGCCGCGCTGCTGGTCGATCACTACTTCAAGTTCCTGCCGCAAGGCTGAGCGGCCGGACGGCGGCTTGCGACATCTTGTCGCGGCCTGAGCGCGCGGCGGCCCCAATCGGCGATACTGCTTCACATCTGTTAATGTGACCTTGCCGCGCCCGGCCGATTGCCGGGCGGTCCTGGCTCGCCAAACCACCCGAACCCGCATGCCGAACCGCTTCCCTCCGGGCTTCCTGCCCACTTTCGCCACCTTCCGCCGGTTGTGCCTGCTGGCGTTGTGCTCGCTGCTGCTTGCTGCATGCGGCCAGCAGCGCGCGTCATTCAAGAACGTCGATATCACCGGCGGCAGTGAATTCGGCAAGGACTTCGTCCTCACCGATCACAACGGCAAGGTGCGCTCGATCGCGGACTTCAAGGGCAAGGCGGTGGTGATGTTTTTCGGCTATACGCATTGTCCCGACGTGTGCCCGACCACCATGGCGGAGTTGAAGGCGGTCATGGAGCAACTGGGGCCGGATGCCGACAAGGTGCAGGTGCTCTTTGTCACGGTCGATCCCGAACGCGATACGCAGGCGCTGCTGGCGCAATACGTGCCGGCCTTCGATCCGCGCTTCCTGGGTATGCGCCCGGCCGACGACGCCGCGCTGCAGAAGGTCGCCAAGGACTTCAAGGTGTTCTACGCCAAGGTGCCAGGCACATCGCCGTCCAACTACACCATGGACCACTCGGCGGGCAGCTATGTGTTCGACCCCAGCGGGAAGCTGCGGCTGTTCATTCGCCATGGCCAGGGACCGGAGCCAATTGCGCACGACATCAAGCAACTGCTTGCTTCCTGAGGGGCGTGGCCGGTGTAACCGGTAGACAAAATGAAACAGGGCCGGTCGCGAGACCGGCCCTGTTGCTTTCGGGAAAAGGGCGGGGGTGAAATGCCCGCCGCCGCCCGGCGTGCCTCAGGCAAATGCCTGCAGCGCTCCCTTCATCTTCTTCATCGCCGCGGTTTCGATCTGACGGATACGTTCGGCCGAGACGCCGAATTCGTCAGCCAGTTCGTGCAGCGTGGAACCGCCGGACCCGTCGTCGTTGACCTGCAGCCAGCGCGCTTCGATGATGCGGCGGCTGCGGTCGTCGAGCTTGGACAGCGCTTCCTCCAGGCCTTGCACCTGCATGCGGTCGTGGCGCTGGGCCTCGATCACGCGGGTGGGTTCGTTGTGGTTGTCGGCCAGGTAGGCGATGGGAGCGAATTCCTCTTCGCCGTCGTCGATCTGGCCTTCCAGCGCCAGGTCACCACCAGACAGGCGGGTTTCCATCTCCATCACTTCTTCCGGCTTGACGTTCAGCTCGCGCGCAACCGCGTCGATCTGTTCCGGGGTGAAGGTATGGGCACCCTGCTTGTGGCTGCGCAAGTTGAAGAACAGCTTGCGCTGGGCCTTGGTGGTMGCCACCTTGACCATGCGCCAGTTCTTCAGCACGTATTCGTGGATCTCGGCCTTGATCCAATGCATCGCATACGACACCAGGCGCACGCCCTGGTCCGGGTCGAAGCGCTTCACGGCCTTCATCAAGCCGATATTGCCTTCCTGGATCAGGTCCGCATGGGGCAGGCCGTAGCCGAGGTACTGGCGGGCGATGGACACCACCAGGCGCAGGTGCGACAGCACCATGCGGCGCGCAGCGTCAACGGAGTCATGCTCGCGCAGCTCGCGCGCGAGCCGCTGCTCTTCCTCGGGGGTGAGCAGGGGAATACGGTGGACAGCCTGGATATAGCTGTCCAGATTTCCCAGCGTTCCGGGAAGCGTCAGCGCAAACGTGCCAGTACCTTGGGGCACCGTGGGCAGACGGTTGGTCATTTGGGTTTGGTCAGCAGATAGGACCGCGTTCACTCGATTGCTCCTTTTGCATCCGGCGGGTGGGTTGCCCGCGTACGCCAACCCATGGGGGCTACGCACTGCATTGCAACACATATTAGCACTCAAGCCGAGTGGACTGCTAAGTTGGAGTAGTTATAGGGTTGATAGTTCCGGATAATCGAAATCTGTTTTTACATAGCGTTTCCTGCGAGGAGCTTTGCGTGATGTGGCGTGGCCACTATCTCATGCGAGCCCTCGAACGATCCGACATGGATTAGAGGGACCACGCGCCCTTCGGTTCTATCGCCAAATGAGATGCAGTGTTTCTACAGCGGCTACACTCTTTTCATTTGCGCAATCCGCAAGCATCGACCGAACCGGGGAGAATTCATGTCTGCTATCGAACACTTGCTCAAGCCGCACACGCGTGACCTTGGCGACTTTGCCGTCAGCCGGCTGCTACCCGCGGCGGCAACGCAGACCGTCGGGCCGTTTATTTTCTTCGACCATATGGGACCCGTGGCGATGCCTCCGGGGGAAGGTGCGGACGTGCGTCCGCATCCACATATTGGGCTGGCGACCGTCACTTACCTGTTCGAAGGCGAGATCCTTCACCACGACAGCCTTGGCAGCAAGCAGGTGATCAGGCCGGGCGACGTGAACTGGATGACGGCGGGAAAGGGCATCGCGCACTCGGAACGCTCGCCGCAGGCCGCCCGCGATGCCGGGCCGCGCTTGCATGGCATACAGACCTGGGTGGCGTTGCCAAAGGAGTTCGAAAACGTCGAACCGTCCTTCCATCATCACCCCGCTGCAACGCTGCCCAAGCTGGAGCGCCCCGGGGTACGGATGACGGTGATCGCCGGAGATGCCTTTGGCGCGGAGGCTCCCGTGAAGGTGTTCAGCCGCACGCTCTATGTGGCCATCGAACTGGATGCGGGTGCCAGCCTGGAGATTCCGCCGGAGCATGCCGAACGTGGCATCTATCCGGTGGACGGCAGCGTTGCGCTGGATGGCGAAATATTGCCGGAACGCCATTTGGCGGTGTTGGTGCCTGGCGTGCCAGTGACGCTGACCGCGCAGGCGCCTTCGCGCGTGATGCTGCTAGGCGGCGATCCGACGGACGGGCACCGCTTTATCTTCTGGAATTTCGTCGCCAGCAGCAAGGAAGCGATCGAGGCGGCCTCCCAGCGCTGGGAGGATGACCAGTTCCCGCGCGTGCCCGGCGAGGACGATCGCATCCCGCTGCCGCAGCGCAAGCGCTGAAAGCGCCCGGGCCTGCCTCAGACCGGGCTGGCCCAGGTCACGCGCGTTCCCTGTTGCAGGCAGTCGCGGATTGCCTCGATCTGCGTAGCGATCGGAGCCGGGACGGGTGCCTTGCCGTCCAGCACGAGGCGGATCCAGGCCGCAGTCTGGTCCACGTCGCTGCCGGGTGGCAATTCCGGCACTTCGGTGATGGAGCCCGCGGTGGGATCGACCAGTGTGCGCTGATGTCCGTCGTGTAGCCAGTCGATGCGGCTGCCGCGCCGCGCATCGGCCACCACTTCGCCTTCGGTGCCGCGCGCCAGCAGCACATTGGCCGGCTCACGGGAGAAGTAGTCAGTCAGCGTTTCCCGGTACTCGGGATGGGTGTAGCTGTACAGGCGCAGCGCTTCCGCCGGGGAGTGGGTGCCGACCGGCTGGAGCATCTTGACCACCGTGTGCGCGGAGTTGCGCAAGCCGATCTGCATGCGCCTGTCGAGCATGGCGGCCAGCGCCGGCGACAGCACGTCGATCGGCAGCACCGCCAGCGGGCCCGGCTGGCTGTCCTTGCTGCGAAGCTGGGCTTCGGCCTGCGCCACGGAACTGCACGGGGCGATGCCCAGCGCCTCGAATAGCGAGAGGCTGGTCACGCGCCCGTTGAACTGGCGGCTGCCGTGCACCAGCACGGGAATGCCCTCGCGCGCCAGCAGCAGGGCCAGCAGCGGTACCAGGTTGGGCTGCTTGCGCGCGCCGTTGTAGCTTGGGATGGTCACAACAATGCGGTCCGGCGGCGCCGCCAGCGGCAGGCAGTGCGCGTGCGCGGCATCGAGCATGCCGGCCAACTCGTGCGGGGCTTCGCCCTTGATGCGATAGGCCATCAGCACCGCGCCCAGCTCGATATCGGCCACGCGGCCGGCCAGCATGGCATCGAACAAGGCCTGCGCGTCCTCGCGCGGCAGCGCGCGGGCGCCGTTGACGCCCCGGCCGATTTCCTTGATGTACTTCGCCGCGGCGAAAGTCGGGGCGGAGGGCGTGGCAGGCGTGGTGGTCATGGCGGGCTGGGGCGATGTGGTTTGAGGTTCATGATAGCGGAGCGGACGGGCCGTGCCCATCGCATTGGCCAATGCCGGCCTGCCATGCCGCCGCGCCCGCTTGCCGGCGTCCGCTCAGGCGGCTTCCTTCAGCGCCGGATTGCGCTGCTTGCGATACAGGAAGTCCAGCACCGCGGTCCGGCACGCGTGATAGTTCTTGTCGTCGGCCAGCGCCATGCGCTCGCGCGGCCGTGGCAGGTCCACCTTCAGCACTTCGCCGATCGTGGCGGCCGGGCCGTTGGTCATCATGACGATGCGGTCGGCCAGCATCACCGCTTCGTCCACATCATGGGTCACCATCACCACCGTGCTGCGGGTCTTGGCCACGATCTTGATCAGTTCGTCCTGCAAGTGCGCGCGGGTGAGCGCATCCAGCGCGCCGAAGGGCTCGTCCATCAGCAGCATCTTGGGCTCCATCGCGAGCGCCCGCGCGATGCCCACGCGCTGCTTCATGCCGCCCGAGATTTCCTGCGGATACTTGGATTCGGCATGGGTGAGCCCGACCATGGCCAGCGTGTCGTGGGTGCGCGCCTTCAGTTGCGCCTTGGTTTCGCTGCCGCCGAACACGCGTTCCACGCCAAGGTAGACGTTTTCGAAGCAGGTCAGCCAGGGCAGCAGCGAGTGGTTCTGGAACACCACCGCCCGATCCGGGCCGGGCCCGGCGATCTCGCGCTCGGCGCAGATCAGTGCGCCGGCGCTGGGACGGTCCAGTCCGGCCAGCAGGTTGAGCAAGGTGGACTTGCCGCAGCCGGAGTGGCCGATCAGCGTGATGAACTCGCCGCTGGCGATGGACAGGTTGACATCGCGCAGGGCGACGAACGGCCCCTTCTTGGTCTTGAAGGTCTGCCCGACGTTTTCGATACGGACGAACTTTTCCATGAGGTTCTCCTTGGCGCTGCGCGCGGTAGCCGTCTTAGTTGCCGTAGCTGAAACGCTTCGCCAGGCTCAGCAATGCGTATTCGAGCAGCAGCCCGACCACGCCGATGATGAAGATCGCGATGACGATGTGCTCCACCTTCAGGTTGTTCCACTCGTCCCACAGCCAGAAGCCGATGCCGGTGCCACCGGTCAGCATCTCCGCGGCCACGATCACCAGCCAGGCCGTGCCGATCGACAGCCGCACGCCGGTCAGCATGTAAGGCAGGACGGCCGGCAGCAGCACGCGTGTGAACACCTTCCACTCCGACAGGTCGAGCACGCGCGCGACATTCAGGTAATCCTGCGGCACGCGCGTCACGCCCACCGCGGTGTTGATCACCATCGGCCAGATCGAGCAGATGAAGATGGCCCATATCGCCGCCGGGTTGGCAGACTTGAACAGCAGCAGCCCGATCGGCAGCCATGCCAGCGGCGAGACCGGGCGCAGCAGGCTGATGATGGGCGCCATCATGGCGTTGAGAAAAGCGAAGCGGCCCAGCGCGAAGCCGGCCGGGATGCCGATCAGCGCCGCCAGCCCGAAGCCTGCCGCGACCCGTGCCAGCGACGCCAGCACGTTCCAGCCGATGCCCTGGTCATTGGGGCCGTTGCGGTAGAAGGGGTCGGCAAACAAGGGCACGGCGGCATGCCAGGTAGCGGCCGGCGTGGGGATGGCGGGGATCATCGTGGCGATACCGTGCCAGACCAGCAGGAACAGCGCAAAGCCGGCAACAGGCGGCATCAGCTTCAG
The DNA here is from genome assembly GCF_056396665.1 of Cupriavidus sp. 05T313. NCBI lineage: Bacteria > Pseudomonadati > Pseudomonadota > Betaproteobacteria > Burkholderiales > Burkholderiaceae > Cupriavidus > Cupriavidus sp. 05T313. The sequence continues at coordinate 21,499 of NZ_JBFTLX010000177.1, forward strand.
CACGATGGCCGCGAAGGCATCGCGCCGTGCCGCACTGCGCAGAGCGCGTTCATGAGCCCGCTGGTCGCCAGGCGCGGCGAGATCGGCGGGGCTGCCGCTGTCTGCGGGCGCGGCTTGGGTGCCGGCATGGGCGGCCGGCTGGGCAAGTGCATTCACGTCAGGCTCCTTCAGGGGCCGGCGTGTCGCCACGCCGGCGTTCAAGCGGCAATCAAATCGAAATCACTCGGCAGGCGAACGGTGCGGCCGGCGCGATATCAGGCGAAATCGCGCAGGGCTCAGGCCTTGATCTTGAAGCCGTCGGCGTAGGCCTTCGGATCCTTGCTGGCATCCCACACCACGCCGTCCAGCAGCTTCGCGGTACGGAAGTCGCTCTTGGGTACTGGCACCTGCGCGGCCGCGGCACCTTGCTTGTAGACGTCGATGCGGTTGACCTTCTTCGCCACCGCCAGGTAGTCSGGGTGSTCCTTGAGCARGCCCCAGCGCTTGTGCTGCGTGAGGAACCACATGCCGTCGGASAGGAASGGRTAGTTGGTGCTGCCGTCCTGGTAGAACTTCATCGAGTCGGGATCGTCCCAGGTCTTGCCCAGGCCATTGCTGTAGCGGCCAAGCATGCGGTCCAGGATGATGTCCATATCCGTGTTGACATAGGACTTGGCGGCAATCGTTTCCGCGGTCTTGCGGCGGTTGGAGGCCGAGGCATCGATGTACTTCGATGCCTCCAGCACGGCGGCAACCATGGCGCGGGCCGTATTGGGGTACTTCTGCACGAACTCGGCGGTGGTGCCCAGGGTCTTTTCGGGGTGATCCTTCCAGATCGCCTGCGTGGTCTCGGCGGTAAAGCCGATCTTGTCGGCGATTGCGCGCGCGCCCCAGGGCTCGCCCACGCAGAATCCGTCCATGTTACCCACGCGCATATTGGCCACCATCTGYGGCGGCGGCACGGTGATGGCCTTGGCGTCCTGCATCGGGTTGATGCCGTTGGCGGCCAGCCAGTAGTACAGCCACATCGCGTGGGTGCCAGTGGGGAAGGTCTGGGCGAAGGTGTAATCGCGCTTTTCCCTGGCCATCAGCGCTTTCAGGCTGGCACCGTCCTTGACGCCTTTTTCCGCCAGTTTGGACGACAGCGTGATGGCCTGGCCATTGTGGTTCAGGTTCATCAGCACGGCCATGTCTTTCTTGGGCCCGCCGATGCCGAGCTGCACGCCGTAGATCAGGCCGTACAGCACGTGTGCCGCATCGAGTTCGCCGTTGACCAGCTTGTCGCGCACGCCGGCCCAGGAGGCTTCCTTGGTGGGCGTGATCTTGATGCCGTATTTCTTGTCGAAGCCGAGCGTGCCGGCCATCACTACCGAAGCGCAGTCCGTCAGCGGGATAAAGCCGATCCGCACTTCCGGCTTTTCCGGCGCATCCGAGCCGGCTGCCCAGGCTCCGGCGCGCACGAGCGGGTCGACCAGCGTGATCACGCTGGCGCCGGCGATGGTGGCCAGGGCGCGGCGGCGGCCGCTGCTGGCGGGTACCGCATCGGCGCCGGCGGCGCTGGCGTCGGTGGCAACCGCGGCGTGCAGCGGCTTGGCAATCTTCAGGCGAGAGGGCATTCCACGGCTCCAAATGAAAAGCGTCCTGAACCGCGCCGCTTTCGCCAAGAATGCGGGGCAGTTCAGGACGCCGTTGTCCCGTGATGCGGCGCGGCCGTCGTTGGCGGCGCACATCGGTTTGTGATCGGCCGTCGTTGGCCGATGTCTGGATTACGCAAGCCGCGTGCCAAGCTTGTTATGCAGGGTGCAGTCAATATTCGCGCGAACGCGGTGACGCCCTGGCCCGAAGGGGCAGGGCGGCGGGCGGTACCGGTGCGCGGGCGGTAGGGCGGCAGCGCCATCCTTGTGCATTGCACCAAGCGCGTGCGGGGCGTCGCCCGCGCCTTAACTCATTACATCGATGACGCGCCGTGCCGCTTCGACGAGCTTGATGCCACGCTCCATGGCCATGCTGCGCAGCCGCTTATAAGCCTCTTCCTCGCTCATGCCGCGCTCTTTCATCAGCAGGCCCTTGGCGCGTTCGACTTCCTTGCGCTCGGCCAGCTGCAGGCGTGTGGCATCCAGCTCGGCGCGCAACTCCTGATCCAGTTCGAAGCGCGCATACGCCACGTCGAGCACGGTCTTCACGCGATCGGCGCGCAGCCCGTCGACGATGTAGGCGGTAATGCCTGCCGTCAGCGCGGCCTTGATGCGCTGGGCGTCGTCGTTGTCCGTAAAGAGCACGATGGGGCGCGGCGCGTGCTGGGTGGAGACGCATACGTGCTCGACTGTATCGCGCGCCGCCGATTCCGAGGCGATGATGATCAGGTCCGGCTGCCGCGCGGCGATCGCGTCGGGGAGCCGCAGGTCGGCGTCCACCGTCTCGATGTCGGTGAAGCCCGCCGACACCAGCCCGGCATGGATCGTCTCGACGTTGAGCGGGTCGGCGTCGTGGGGATCGCGCACCAGCAGGATGCGCAGCGTGCGCGAACCCGCGGCGGAGGCGGGCGCGGGACTCGTCGGACTGGGAGGGGCTGGGGGGCGTCGGTTCATGGCGTCACTTGGGATCTCTCGTGCCATGCAAGATTCGCGCCGAGATGCTTCTAATTGTATTGCGGGGTTTCCCGGATTCAATGGTTTGCCGGCATACGCGGCGGGAACCGCCGGTGTATGCTATTGCCCTGCTGCGCGGCGGGGCGTCTGCTGGCGACGCCGCATGCCGGTGCGTAGCCTAAAACACAGTGCACAAGTCTGGAGAGAAGGATGACCGAATTCGTATTTGCCCCGCCGGCGCCCAACGGCGTGCCCGTGCGCGGCAGCAGCGCTCAGTTCCCGGTGCGCCGGGTTTACTGCGTGGGCCGCAATTATGCCGCGCATGCGCGTGAAATGGGTTCGGATCCCGACCGCGAGCCGCCGTTCTTCTTCTGCAAGCCCGCCGACGCGGTGAGCTACGTGGCCGACGGCAGCGAAGGCACCTTCCCCTATCCGCAGGGCACCGGCAACTGCCACTATGAAGTGGAACTGGTCGTCGCCATCGGCAAGGGCGGCAAGGACATCGCCGAGGCGGACGC
>NZ_JBFTLX010000178.1:0-26289 GCF_056396665.1 Cupriavidus sp. 05T313
GCTAGTGTCCTGCGTCAGATATTCGCAGACAAAATCGCCTGATGCTGGCGAGGATGTCATCGGCGGACTTCGTCCACACGAAAGGCGTGGGGTTGGCGTTGTTCAGGTCGAGATATTTTTGGATGGCTTGCTCAAGTTGTCGAGTTGATCGATGCGTGCCGCGGCGGATGTATTGTTCCGTGATGGCTGCAAACCAGCGTTCCACCTGATTGATCCATGAGGCGGAGGTCGGTGTGAAATGAACATGGAAGCGCGGATGGCGAGCGAACCAAGCCTTGATCGACGGCGTCTTGTGCGTGCCGTAGTTGTCCATGACGAGATGCACGTCGAGGTTCGGTGGCACGTTGGCTTCGATCGTGCGTAGAAACTGCAGGAACTCACTGCTGCGATGTCTGCGATGCAGTTCACCGATAACCTTTCCTGTGGCGATGTCCAGCGCGGCGAACAACGTTGTCGTGCCATGGCGCATGTAGTCGTGTGTGCGTCGCTCGGGGATSCCTGGCGCCAGCGGCAGGATGGGCTGCGTGCGGTCCAGTGCTTGAATCTGGCTCTTCTCGTCAACGCACAACACCATGGCTTTGAGCGGTGGGTCGAGGTACAACCCCACGATATCGCGCACCTTCTCCACGAATAATGGGTCGGTGGAGAGCTTGAAGGTCTCCTGTCGATGTGGCTGCAGTCCAAAGGCACGCCAGATGCGCGTCACGGTCGACGGAGATAGATTCGCCGCGCGAGCCATACTGCGCGTGCTCCAGTGGGTGCCGTTGGCTGGCACGGATTCGAGCGTCTTGGCAATAACCGCGTCCACCTGTGCATCATCGATGGACCTCGGTGTCCCTGGGCGCGGCGCATCGAGCAGTCCATCGAGCCGATGCGCCACGAATCGCGCACGCCATTTCGATACGGTTTGCTGAGTGACACGCTGCTTTGCCGCGACGGCCTTGTTGTCCAAGCCTTCAGCGCTAGCCAGCACAATGCGCGCGCGTAAAGCCAACGCTTGTGCGGTCTTGCGCCGCATCGTCAGCGCTTTGAGTTGCTCACGTTCGACCTCATTCAACACGAGTTCCGCCTTTGGTCTTCCTCTCATCACCGCCTCGCCGTTTGCGTGCCTTCAACGCAGACTACAACGTGGCGTCAATAATGCAAGGAACTTCTGACGCGGGACACTAGTGGTGCTTGTCTTCGCCGATCATGGCCAGCGAATTGAAGGTCCGCACGTTGTAGCGGTGCTGGCGCATCACCAGCAGCATGGTCACGCAGACAAAAATGCCGAACGCGACGATGACGATGCCGATGGGCACATTGAGCTTGATCAGCAATGCGTACAGGCACAGCATCAGCAGCACGGAAACGTTCTCGTTGAAGTTCTGCACGGCAATCGAGTGCCCGGCCGATAGCAGCACGTGCCCGCGGTGCTGCAGCAGCGCGTTCATCGGCACCACGAAGTAGCCGGACATGCCGCCCACCAGCATCAGGAACACGTAGGCGATGGCCATGTACAACGGCATGTGCATGCCGAAGAACTGGAACGTAATGTCGGGCATGCTGTTCTTGGTGTAGAAGGCCATCAGCATCACCACCACGCCCATCGCCACGCCGAAGGGCAGCACCGACAGCGACTTGCGCAGGGGAATGCGCATGGCCGCCATGATCGCGCCGACCGCGACGCCCACTGCCACCACGGCCTGCAGCAGCGCGCCTTGCGAGAGGTTCAGGCTGAGCGACTTCTCTGCCCATTTCAACACGATGAACTGCAGCGTGGCGCCGGCGCCCCAGAACAGCGTGGTCACGGCCAGCGAGATCTGGCCCAGCTTGTCGCGCCACAGCGCGGTAAAGCAGTCGGCGAATTCGGCAATCAGCTTGATCGGGTTCTTTTCCTGCTGCGGGTAACGCGCGCCGGTCTCGGGAATGAACAGGTTGAAGATGGCTGCGATCACGTAGAACAGCATGATCACCACCATCGCAGCCTCGGCCGGCGTATTGATGCCGGTATTGACGCCGGGTACGTCGATGCCCAGCAGAAGTTGCGAGATGTGCACCGAGATCAGCGCGCCACCCACCACGGTGCCGAGGATGATCGAGCCCACGGTCAGGCCTTCGATCCAGCCATTGGCGGCCACCAGCTTTTCGGGGGGGAGCAGTTCGGTGAGGATGCCGTACTTGGCGGGCGAGTAGGCCGCCGCGCCGAATCCGACGATGCCATAGGCCAGCAGCGGGTGCAGCCCGAACATCATGATGGCGCAACCGCCGATCTTGATGGTGTTCGTGATGAACATCACCTTGCCCTTGGGCATGGAGTCCGCGAAGGCGCCCACGAAGGCGGCCAGCACGACGTAGGAGAGCACGAAGAACAACTTGAGCAGCGGGGTCATCCACTGCGGGGAATGCAGTTCGGTGAGAAGGGCGATGGCGGCGATGAGCAGCGCATTGTCGGCCAGCGATGAGAAGAACTGCGCCGCCATGATGGTATAAAAACCCTTCTTCATACTTTGGACTCTATCTCCATCGCTATTACCGTACGTGACTGGCACCAGCGCGCCGCTCGGCGCCGTTGTTGCCTGTAGGGAACCTGGGCCCGCGTCGTTGTCAAAGTGATGCTCGTGCCAACCCCGGGAGTGCCGCGCAGTTTGCCTGACCGTGTTTGACATATTGCATCACTTTTAAAACATGGCCGGAACGTCCGGCTTTATAACACGAAAATAAGGCGATTCCGAGCATCCACGGGCCGCCGGTTGGACAACGCAAGCGCGCCGCGATTCCCTAAATGTTTGCTCTAATGTGTTCAAATAACGTCTGTGCAACGTGCCGCGCGTACCGGGTCTTCCCGGATATGGTGCAACCATCGGGCGGGGGCATTCAGGCCAGACAGCCAGGATCCCTGCCGCGCCACCGCGCCGCAAGCCTCTAGAAGCGATCTCATGCCAAGACCCATTCACGCCGTCATTCACCAACCGGCCCTGGCCAACAACCTGGACGTTGTGCGCCGTTGCGCACCCCAGTCGCGGGTCTGGGCCGTGATCAAGGCCAACGCCTATGGCCACGGCATCCGCCGTGCTTTCGCCGGCCTGCGCGCCGCCGACGGTTTCGGCCTGCTCGACCTGAACGAAGCCGTGCTGTTGCGCGAGCTGGGCTGGCAGGGCCCGATCCTGCTGCTGGAGGGCTTCTTCCAGCCGCAGGATGTGGCCCTGCTGGAGCAGTACCGCCTCACCACCGTGGTGCACTGCGACGAACAACTCCGCATGCTGGAAGTGGCGCGGCCCAAGGGTCCGCTGGCGATCCAGCTCAAGCTCAATACCGGCATGAACCGCCTGGGCTTCCGCCCGGAGCAATACCGGACCGCCTGGGAGCGTGCGCGAACCCTCTCATGCGTGGGCAGTATCGTGCATATGACCCATTTCTCGGACGCCGACAGCGCGCGCGGCATCGCGCACCAGATGGAAGTGTTCGACGCCACCACCGCGAACCTGCCGGGCGAGGCCAGCTTGTCCAACTCCGCCGCCACGCTGTGGCATCCGCAGGCCCACCGCGCCTGGGTCCGGCCAGGGGTGGTGCTGTACGGCGCATCGCCCTCGGGCCAGGCGGCCGATGTGTCCAGCTTCGGCCTGCAGCCGGCCATGTCGCTGCACAGCGAGCTGATCTCGATACAGGACCTCCAGCCGGGCGATACCGTTGGCTACGGTTCGCTGTTCAAGGCCGAGCGGCCGATGCGCATCGGCGTGGTGGCCTGCGGCTATGCCGACGGCTATCCTCGGCATGCGGCGGGCTGGGGCGACAACCCGGCGCCGGTGCTGGTCGACGGCGTGCGCACCCGTCTGGTGGGCCGGGTCTCCATGGATATGATCTGCGTCGACCTGACCCCTTGCCCCAAGGCCAAGGTGGGCAGTCCCGTGACCCTGTGGGGCCAGGGCTTGCCGATCGACGACGTCGCCGCCGCCAGCGGTACCGTGGGCTACGAGCTGATGTGCGCGCTGTCGCTCCGCGTGCCGGTGACTGTGGCGACGCTGACCGCGCCCGAGCAGCCTGCACTGGCCTGAGCGGCCGCGCGGAGCGCTGCCACATCCAGCCCGGCCGGTCCGTTCGCGGGCAGGCCGGGGCGGCTCCGGGCCGCGCATGTGCTCCGCATTGAAGGCGCGGCTCACCCACGTGCGTGTACCCGCCACATCCCCCCATTCCCGAGGACTCCAGTTGGCCAAGCCCAAGAACGTCTACACCTGCACCGAATGCGGCGGCACCTCGCCACGCTGGCAAGGCCAGTGCCCGCAGTGCCAGCAATGGAACACCCTGGTGGAGACCGTGGCGGAAACCGGCTCGGCCAAGCGCTTCCAGCCGCTGGCGGCTTCCGCGATGGTGCAGCGCCTGTCGGAAATCGACGCCGCCGACGTGCCGCGTTTCTCCAGCGGCATCGATGAGTTCGACCGCGTGCTGGGCGGCGGCCTGGTTTCCGGCGGCGTGGTGCTGATCGGCGGCGATCCCGGCATCGGCAAGTCCACCCTGCTGTTGCAGGCGCTGGCCAACCTGGCCGCTGAGCGGCGCGTGCTGTACGTCAGCGGCGAGGAGTCCGGCGCGCAGATTGCGTTGCGCGCGCAGCGCCTCGGCGTTGACAGTCCGCACCTGGCGCTGCTGGCTGAGATCCAGCTGGAAAAGATCCAGGCCACGCTGGAGGCGGAGAAGCCCGAGGTGGCGGTGATCGATTCGATCCAGACCTTGTTCTCGGAGGCGCTGACCTCGGCGCCCGGCTCGGTGGCCCAGGTGCGCGAGTGCGCGGCCCAGCTCACCCGCATCGCCAAGAGCACGGGTACCACCATCATCCTGGTCGGGCACGTGACCAAGGACGGCAGCCTGGCCGGCCCGCGCGTGCTGGAGCATATCGTCGATACCGTTTTGTATTTCGAGGGCGACACGCATTCCTCGCACCGCCTGATCCGCGCCTTCAAGAACCGCTTCGGCGCGGTCAACGAGCTGGGCGTGTTCGCCATGACCGAGCGTGGCCTGCGCGGCGTCAGCAATCCCTCCGCGCTGTTCCTGTCGCAGCACGAGCAGGTGGTGCCCGGCTCCTGCGTGCTGGTGACGCAGGAGGGCACGCGGCCGCTGCTGGTGGAGGTACAGGCGCTGGTGGATACCGCGCACGTGCCGAATCCCCGGCGCCTGGCCGTGGGGCTGGAGCAGAACCGGCTGGCCATGCTGCTGGCGGTGTTGCACCGCCATGCCGGCATTGCCTGCTTCGACCAGGACGTGTTTCTCAACGCCGTGGGCGGGGTCAAGATCTCCGAGCCGGCGGCCGACCTGGCGGTGCTGCTGGCTATCCATTCCTCCATGCGCAACAAGCCGCTGCCGCGCGGGCTGGTGGTCTTCGGCGAAGTCGGCCTGGCCGGCGAGATCCGTCCCAGCCCGCGCGGGCAGGAACGCTTGCGCGAAGCGGCCAAGCTTGGCTTCTCGATGGCGGTGATTCCCAAGGCCAATGCGCCCAAGCAGAAGATCGACGGGCTGGAGGTGATGGCGGTGGAGCGGCTGGAACAGGCAATCGACCGGGTCCGGCACCTGGAGTGAGGGCGCCAGCCCTTTCCCGACCCCCTCCAGTGGCAATTTTGGGTATATTCCGAAGCACTTTTTCAATCGGAGTTCATCCATGCGCATTTTCAACGTCCATCGCCGCCACGGCATGATCGCCGCGATCGGCTGCGGCGCAGCATTGCTGCACGCGGCTGCAGCCGCAGCCGATGGCGCCAGGCCGTTCTTCGACGCGGCGCTGTGCAAGCCGGCCTACACGACCAAGGCCGCCACCGCGCTCTACGAGGCCGCCGAGAAGCTCGCCAAGCCGGATCTGTCCAGGCTGGGCGCGGCCATCTACAAGCTGCCGCTGCCCATCGCGCAGGACGGCTTCGCTAGCGATGAAGTGATATTCGCCGGTACGTCGGTGGGTGTGCTGGTGCAGGGCCAGCAGGCCGAAGCGCTGGCCGCGCGCTACCAGCTCAAGCAAGAGACTTCGACCTTGCTGGGCACCGCCACCAAGGGTTTTGCCCGCGCTCTGCCGGCCGCTCAGCAGCCCCTGCCCAGTCTCGGCACCGTTTCCATCGTGGCGCGCGAAAGCGCCGCGCTGCCGGGCAAGACACTGTTGATTTGCGAGCTCGTCAGCCATCAGGACGCGCAGGCGCTGAAAGCCTACGAGCGCAGCCAGGCCGGGCAGGGCGCGGCCGCGCGCTAAGCCGGGAGATATCGTCAACATGCCCGATCGACAGACTTCCCTGTCAGGCGCGGCCGGTAATGAGCCGGTCGTCCTGGACACTGCCCGCCTGCGCTTGCGCCAGTGGCGCGAGGCGGATTTCGCGCCCTTTGCCGCGCTCAATGCCGATCCGGTGGTGATGGCGTGCTTTCCGGCGCCGCTGGACCGCGCCGCCAGCGACGCCACGGCGTTGCGTTGCCAGTCGCTGATCGCGGCGCGCGGCTGGGGCTTCTGGGCGGTCGAGCGCAAGGAGGATGGTGCCTTTATCGGCTTCGTCGGCCTGCATGAGCCTGCCGCGACGCTGCCGTTCTCCCCCTGCGTGGAAATCGGCTGGCGCCTGGCGCGGGCGCACTGGGGGCAGGGCTATGCCGCGGAGGCGGCGCGGGCAGCGCTGCAATTTGGCTTCGGGCGGCTGGCGCTGGCGGAGATCGTCTCGTTCACCGCGCTGCCCAATGTGCGTTCCCGCGCCGTGATGGAGCGGCTGGGCATGGTGGCGGACGGCACCTTCGAGCACCCTGCGCTCGCGCAAGACAGCCCGCTGCTGTTGCACTGGCTGTACCGCATGTCAGCGCAGCGCTGGCAATCGCTGTCCGGCAACGTCCGCGCACCCTGACGGCGGCGCGCTCGCGGGAGGCTGGCCGCTTACTGTGGCGGTTTCCACCCGCCTTGCGCGAGCCATGCGCCAGCCTGTTTTGCGGGCGCCTGAGCGTGGCCCTGCGCGCCGCGTGGCCTGCGTCAATCCGCCGCAAGCGGCGTCGGGCCCGTCGCGCGGGATTGTGGGGGCGTCTTTCGCAAAATCGGTAATAATGTGCCTCGTATTGCGCGGACGGCAACGCCGTCCGGCGCACCGATGGAGGGCCTCGCGGTGCCTGTCTAGCGCTTCGACGGGTGCCGCCCGGCCATTTTTTTGCTAGTGAGCCATGCAAGCCAATTCCCGTAGTTTCTTTCTGCTGATCGCCGCGATTTCCTTCGGGCTGGTCGGCTATGCCCTCTACCTGCAGCATGTCGAGGGGTACCAGCCGTGCCCGCTGTGCGTGATGCAGCGTTTTGCCTTCGTGGCAATCGGCCTGTTCTCGCTGCTGGCCGCCATCGCGCAGAACACGCGCAGCCTGTGGCAAGGGTTGGGCATGCTGTCCGGTGTGGCTGGCATCGCGGTGGCGGGCTATCACGTGTCGCTGTTGCTGAATCCCAAGGCCAGCTGCGGCATCGATCCGCTGGAGAACTGGGTCAACCGGTTGCCCACGGCCAAGGTCCTGCCGCAGGTGTTCTTCTCGGATGGCATGTGCACCACGCCGCTGCCCCCGATCTTCGGCCTGTCGATCCCGGCGTGGTCGCTGATCTGGCTGTTTATCCTGACCGCCACGCTGGCGGTGGGCATGATCCGGCGCGAGAAAAACTTCCGCTGATCTGCCTGGCGCGGCCGGCTGCTGCCGGCGCGCGCTTCCCGGGGGCTGGCGCCCCCGGCATCCCTCGCAGGCTTACACGATCTGTTCGATCTGCTCCTGCAGTTCGAGCCAGCGCTCCTCCAGCGTGTCCAGCTCGCCGCCGACTTCGCCCTGGCGCTTGAGCATCTCCATCAGCCTGGCCTTGTTGGCTTCCGCATAACTGGTCTCGTCGGCCATGAAGGCGTCGATCTCGGTCTTGGCCTGTTGCAGCACGGCCATGCGCTTCTCCACCTTTTCCAGTTCCTTGGTCAGCGGCTTGCGCAACTGCGTCAGGCGCTGGCGCTCGTCCGCTTCGGCGCGGCGCTGGTCGCGGCGGTTGGCGTTCGATGTGGCCGAGGCATCGCCGTCCGCCGGCGCGTGCGAGGCGCTGGCCGCGTTGCGCTTGGCGGCGGCTTGCTGSAGCAGCCAGTCRCGRTAGTCGTCCAGGTCGCCRTCGAAKGGWYKGATGGTGCCGTCCGCTACCAGGATGAACTGGTCGGTGGTGGCGCGCAGCAGGTGCCGGTCGTGCGAGACCACGATCAGCGTGCCCTCGAACTGCGCCAGCGCCATGGTGAGTGCTTCGCGGGTGTCGAGGTCCAGGTGGTTGGTCGGTTCGTCGAGCAGCAGCAGGTTGGGCTTCTGCCAGACGATCAGCGACAGCGCCAGGCGTGCCTTCTCGCCTCCGGAGAACGGCTCGATCGATGCGGTGGCCATGTCGCCGCGGAAATTGAAGCTGCCGAGGAAGTCGCGCAGCTCCTGCTCGCGCGTGTCCGGCGCGAGCCGCGCCAGGTGCTGCARCGGCGAGTCCTGGTCGCGCAGCGTTTCCAGCTGGTGCTGGGCGAAATAGCCGATCTGCAGCCCCTTGCCCAGGCGCAGCGTGCCGGCCAGCGCTTCCTGCGAGCCGGCCAGCGTCTTCACCAGCGTCGACTTGCCCTGGCCGTTGGCGCCCAGCAGGCCGATGCGCTGGCCGGTCTGGATCGATAGCGTGAGGTTATGCAGGATGGTCACGGGCGGCGCGTCCGGCGCGGGGGCGGGGTAGCCGCAGTCCACGCCTTCCAGCACCATCATCGGGTTGGGCGCCGAATCCGGCTCGCGGAACTCGAAGGCAAAGCCCGCGGCGATATGCACCGGCGCCAGCCGCTCCATCTTCTCCAGCGCCTTGACCCGGCTCTGTGCCTGGCGCGCCTTGCTGGCCTTGGCCTTGAAGCGGGTGATGAAGGACTCGAGGTGGGCGATTTCCTTTTGCTGGCGCGAGTAGGCGGACTGTTGCAAGGCCATCTGCTGCAGGCGCAGCGTCTCGAACTGGCTGTAGTTGCCGCCGTAGCGGCGCAGCTGCTGGTTCTCGATATGCACCGTGACGTTGCAGATCGCATCGAGGAACTCGCGATCGTGGGAAATCATCACCAGCGTGCCGGGATAGCGCGCCAGCCAGTCTTCCAGCCAGACGATGGCATCCAGATCCAGGTGATTGGTGGGTTCGTCTAGCAGCAGCAGGTCGGACGGGCACATCAGCGCCTGCGCCAGGTTCAGCCGCATGCGCCAGCCGCCCGAGAAGGAGGCCACCGGCTGCGACACCTGCGGCAGCGTGAAGCCCAGGCCCAGCAGCAGCGCTTCGGCGCGCGCCGGCGCGGTGTAGCCATCGGCGTCGGCAAACGCCGCGTGGGCGTCGCCCTCCGCGGTGCCGTCGCCGCTGGCCTGGGCCGCGGCGATGCGCGCTTCGATATCGCGCAGCTGGGTGTCGCCGTCGATGACGTATTCCACCGCGCTGCGCATCACGGCCGGGGTTTCCTGCGCCACATGGGCGGTGCGCCACTGCGGCGGGATCGCCACGTCGCCGCCGTCCGCCTGCAACTCGCCGCGCAGCATGGCGAACAAGGTCGACTTGCCGCTGCCGTTGGCGCCGACAAGGCCGACGCGCTCGCCGGGGTTCAGCGTCACGCTGGTGTGGTCGAACAGCACCTTGGTGCCGCGCTGGAGGACTAGCTGGTCGATTCGGATCACGGGAGGGAGAGGCTGGAGAAGGGCGGGTCTGGGCGTTCGGTCAATCCGGCCCCGGCATGGCACGGGGCAACCCGGCATTGTAGCCGCTTCGTATGCCGATACCTCCGGAACGCGCAACGCGCTGCGCCAGCCCTTCATCAATGTGGATTGCGCGCCGCACGGTGCCAGGCCGGCCGATAGCGGTCATAGGTGAAAACCCTTGGGCTGGTAAAACTCTATTTTCATGGCACGCGCTTTGCGTGTAAATTTATTTACATCGATGCGCACCGGATGAAGGCCTGGTTTCCGGCGCGCGCATCTCCAACCAACCAAAGGCGCGCGCCATGTCCAACGGTACCCAAGGCTCTCCCGGCATGACTGCCCCTGACGGTGGCAATGGCGGTAACGGTGGCAATGGCAACGCTTCAATCACGGAGCGTATTGCCCGCGCCCTGCCCACGCTGACGCCGGCGCACCAGCGCATGGCGGAGTACGTGCTGGGCAACCCGTTCCGTGCCGCCACCATGCGTATCGACGAATTCGCCGATGCCGTGGAGGTGTCCGTGGCCACCGCCAATCGCTTCGCGCGTGCGCTGGGATTCGAGGGCTTTCCGCAATTTCGCGCCGAACTGGTGCGCGGTTTCGAAGCCACTCTTGCACCCGTTGAGAAACTACGCACCGAACTGGCGCGTCCGGCCACGGTGGCCGAAGTGTTCGCCGCCTCGCTGGAAGAGGACGTGCGCAACCTGGAAGCCTCGCGCCGCGCGCTTGACGCCGAGACCTGCGAACGCGCGGTGGAGGCCATCCTGGCTGCCGAGCGCATCTTTGTGGTGGGCTTCGGCGCCAGCGGCTTTCTCGCCGGGTTGTTGCAACATGGGCTGGACATGTCCTGCCGCACGGTGATTTCGGTATCCGGTGCCGGTGGCGCGTCCACCGCCGCGCGCCAGTTGTTCAAGCTGCAGCGCAGCGACCTGCTGATCGTGATCGGTTTCCCGCGCTACGTGTACGACACCGTGACCATTGCCCGGCGCGCCCGCTCGCGTGGCGCGCGCATCCTGGCGCTGACCGACGCGCCCACCTCGCCGCTGGCGTCGCTCGCCGATATCGCGCTGTATGCGCATACCGGCCGCCAGCTTTCCGCCAACTCGGACGCCGCGGTGCTTGCCTACATCGAAGCGCTGTGCGGCGCCGTGGCCTACCGCGCCGCGCACGCCGTGAAGGCGGCCGCCGAGATGACCGAGTTCCTGCTGCCGTGGCTGCACGGCGCCCCGCCCGGACAAGGGCGCGACGCGCGCGAGCCGCGCCAGGRCGAGGCTGCCGAAGGCCGCGCCAGGCGTGCCCCGGCACGCCGCAAGAACACTACCCCGAACGCATCGTGAATCCAATGAACACCCCAGTCATCGCCATCCACGGCGGCGCCGGCACCATCACCCGTGCCGCCATGAACCCCGCCAAGGAGGCCGAATACACCGCCGCGCTCAGCGCCGTGCTTGAAGCCGGCCAGCGTGTGCTGGCCGATGGCGGCAGCGCGCTCGACGCCGTGACCGAGGCCGTGCGCCTGCTTGAGGATTGCCCGCTGTTCAATGCGGGCAAGGGCGCCGTGCTGACCCACGCCGGTACCTATGAGCTGGACGCCGCCATCATGGACGGCGCCACGCTGGGCGCCGGCGCCGTGGCCTGTGTCAAGCGGCTGCGCAATCCGGTGCTGGCCGCGCGCGCGGTCATGGAAAAGAGCGAGCATGTGCTGTTCGCCGGCGAGGGCGCAGAGTCATTTGCGCAAGCGCAGGGCCTGGAGCTTGTCACGCCCGGCTACTACTTCACGCAGGCGCRCACCGATCAGTGGGAACGCGCCCGCGCAGCCAGCGGCATGACCCTGCTGGACCACGATGCCGCCACGCTGGCCGCCGAGCCGATCGACCCGGACAACAAGTTCGGCACGGTAGGCGCCGTTGCGTTCGACGCGCAAGGGCGCCTTGCCGCGGCGACCTCAACCGGGGGCGTTACCAACAAGCAGGTGGGCCGGGTGGGCGATACGCCCATCGTCGGCGCCGGCTGCTTTGCTGACGACGTGGCCGCGGTTTCCACCACCGGTACCGGCGAAATGTTCATCCGCACGGTGGCCGCCTACGACGTGGCGGCGCAGATGCGCTACGCCGGCCTGCCGCTGGAGGAAGCCGCGCGCCGGGTGGTGATGGACAAGCTGCCCGCCATCCATGGCCGCGGCGGCCTGATCGCGGTGGACCGCGAAGGCAACGTCACGCTGCCCTTCAATACCGAAGGCATGTACCGCGGTTTCGCCCGGGTGGGCGAAGCGGCCAACGTGTGGATCTACGGGTGAGCGTGCCAGGGCACGGCATCCGCACCGCACCAGGCAAAGCATCAAGCAAAGCATCAACCTAGGCACTAAGGGGGCCCAGTGGCTGCATCCTCTTCCAAGTCGACCATCGTCCTGCCACCGCAACGGGTGGTTTCCGTCAACGATCTCAGCGTGCGTTTCTCCACCTCGGAGCGCACGGTGGACGCGGTGCGCAACCTGTCCTTCCACGTCGATCGCGGCGAAACGCTGGCCGTGGTGGGCGAATCGGGCTCGGGCAAGTCGGTGACCTCCCTCGCGCTGATGCGCCTGGTGGAACACGGCGGCGGCAAGATCGCCAGCGGCAGCATGGCGCTGCGCCGCCGCAATGGCGCGGTGCTCGATCTCGCCACGGCCGACGGCGCCACCATGCGCGGCGTGCGCGGCAGCGACGTGGCGATGATCTTCCAGGAGCCGATGACCTCGCTCAACCCGGTGTTCCCGGTCGGCGAGCAGATTGCCGAATCGATCCGCCTGCACCAGGGCAAGAGCCGCGCCGAGGCGCGCGCCGAAGCGCTGCGCATGCTGGAGATCGTGCGCATTCCCGAAGCGCGCCGCGTGCTGGACCGCTTCCCGCACCAGCTCTCCGGCGGCATGCGCCAGCGCGTGATGATCGCCATGGCGCTGTCGTGCAAGCCGGCGCTGCTGATTGCCGACGAGCCCACCACGGCGCTCGACGTAACCATCCAGGCCGAGATCCTGCAATTGATCCGCAACCTGCAGGCCGAGATGGACATGGCCGTGGTCTTCATCACCCACGACATGGGCGTGGTGGCGGAAGTGGCCGACCGCGTGCTGGTGATGTTCCGCGGTGAGAAGGTGGAGGAGGGCACGTCCGAACAGGTGTTCGGCAAGCCGGCGCATCCGTACACCCGCGCCCTGCTGTCCGCCGTGCCCAAGCTGGGCGCCATGCGTGGCACCGACTGGCCGGCCAAGTTCCCGCTGGTGCAACTGGAAGAGGGCGAGCCGGTGGCGCCGGTGCCGCAGGACACGGTGCCGGCGCACGCCTCGCCCATCCTGCGCGTGCGCGACCTGGTGACCCGCTTCGACGTGCCGGGCGGCCTGCTGGGCCGCGTGGCGCGCCGCGTGCATGCGGTGGAGCGGGTGAGCTTCGACCTCTACCCCGGCGAGACGCTGGCGCTGGTGGGTGAGTCCGGYTGCGGCAAGTCCACCACSGGSCGCTCGCTGCTGCGYCTGGTSGACRSCCAGAGCGGCACSATCGAGTTCRMCGGSCAGRACATCAGCCAGATGCGCGGCGGCGCCCTGCAGACCCTGCGCCGCAATATCCAGTTCATCTTCCAGGACCCGTTCGCCTCGCTCGATCCGCGCGTGCCGGTGGGCTACTCCATCATGGAGCCGCTGCTGGTGCACAAGGTCGCCAGCGGCAAGGAGGCCGAGCAACGGGTGGCGTGGCTGCTGGAGAAGGTCGGCCTGCCTGCGGCGCATGCCTCGCGCTATCCGCATGAGTTCTCGGGCGGCCAGCGCCAGCGCATCTGCATTGCCCGCGCCCTGGCGCTCAACCCGAAGGTGGTGGTGGCCGACGAATCGGTCTCCGCGCTCGATGTCTCCATCCAGGCGCAGATCGTCAACCTGATGCTCGACCTGCAGCGCGAACTGGGCATCGCCTTCCTGTTTATCTCGCACGACATGGCGGTGGTGGAGCGTGTGAGCCACCGCGTGGCGGTGATGTACCTGGGCCAGATCGTCGAGATCGGCCCGCGCCGCGCGATCTTCGAGAACCCGCAGCACCCGTACACCAGGAAGCTGATGTCGGCCGTGCCGATCGCCGATCCGGCGCGCCGCCACCTCAAGCGCGAGCCGCTCTCGGACGAGATGCCCAGCCCGATCCGCGCGCTCGGCGACGAGCCGCTGGTTCAGCCCCTGGTGGCGGTTGGCGGCAATGCCGCTTCCCATCATTTTGTAGCCCGGCACGCCATTGGCGGCGCTTATTGAACCTAAGCATGAACCGAAGAATTTCCCAAGGAGAATCGATGATGTCCCGTTTGGTCCCTTCGAAGCTGATCGCCGGTGGCCTGGCCCTGGCCGCGCTAGGCGCAGGTCCCGCCTTTGCCGCCAAGGATGCCGTGATGGCGGTGTATTCCACCTTCACCACGCTCGACCCGTACGACGCCAACGACACGCTGTCGCAAGCCGCCGCCAAGTCCTTCTACCAGGGCCTGTTCGGCTTCGACAAGGACATGAAGCTGATCAACGTGCTGGCCGAGAGCTATGAAGCCAGCAAGGACGGCCTGACGTACACCATCAAGCTGAAGAAGAACGTCAAGTTCCACGACGGCACCACCTTCGAYGCCRCCGCMGTCAAGGCCAACYTSGACCGCGTSACCRAYCCGGCCAACAAGCTCAAGCGCTACACGCTGTTCAACCGCGTGGCCAAGACCGACGTGGTCGACGCCAACACCGTCAAGGTCACGCTGAAGGAGCCGTTCTCGCCGTTCATCAACGTGCTGGCCCACCCGTCCGCCGTGATGATCTCGCCCGCCGCGCTGCAGAAGTACGGCAAGGACATCGCCTTCCACCCGGTCGGCACCGGCCCGTTCGAGTTCGTCGAGTGGAAGCAGCCCGATCACCTGAAGGGCAAGAAGTTCGCCGGCTTCTGGAAGACCGGCTATCCCAAGATCGACACCATCACCTGGAAGCCGGTGGTGGGCCGAGAAGCTGGGCCCGTGGCCGTATGACCCGGCCAAGGCGCGCGCGCTGCTGRAGGAAGCCGGCTACCCGAACGGCTTCGAGACCACGCTGTGGTCCGCCTACAACCACACCACCGCGCAGAAGGTGATCCAGTTCGTGCAGCAGCAGTTGCAGCAGGTCGGCATCAAGGCGCAGGTGCAGGCGCTCGAAGCCGGCCAGCGCGTGGAGAAGGTGGAGAGCGTGCAGAAGCCGGAAGACGCCGGCGTGCGCATGTACTACGTGGGTTGGTCGTCGTCGACCGGCGAGTCGGACTGGGCGCTGCGCCCGCTGCTGGCTTCCGAGTCGATGCCGCCCAAGCTGCTGAACACCGCCTACTACAAGAACGACCAGGTCGACGCCGACATCGCCGGCGCGCTGCGCACCACCGACCGCGGCGAGAAGGCCCGCCTGTACAAGGATGCGCAGGAACACATCTGGAAGGATGCGCCCTGGGCCTTCCTGGTGACCGAGAAGGTGCTGTTCGCGCGCGCCAAGCGCCTGACCGGCGCCTACGTGATGCCCGACGGTTCGTTCAGCTTCGACGAGATCGATATCAAGCAGTAAGAGTAAGCGTATCGGCACGACGCGTGGCGCGTCCCACAAGCAGGCGCCACGCTCTCAGCCATCGCTTGGCGGTACAGCGCAGTAAGCCGTGCACGGCCGCCTGCCCACAGATGCGGGGGCAGGGCGGGCGGCCCGCGGTCTCTAATCATCCGGTGCTTCATGCTGAACTACTTTCTTAAACGATTCCTGGGCGTGATCCCCACATTGCTGATCGTGGCAGTGCTGGTGTTCCTGTTCGTCCACCTGTTGCCGGGCGATCCCGCCCGGCTCGCGGCCGGCCCCGAGGCTGACCAGACCACGGTGGAACTGGTACGCCGCGATCTCGGCCTGGACAAGCCGCTGCCCGAGCAGTTCGTGAACTTCTTCTCGAACGCGCTGCGCTGGGAGTTCGGCAATTCGCTGCGCACCAAGCGCCCGGTCAGCGAGGAAATCGGCGACCGCTTCAAGCCGACGCTGTACCTGACGCTGGCCTCGATGGTGTGGGCAGTAATCTTCGGCATGGTGATCGGGATCAGTTCGGCGGTCTGGCGCAATCGCTGGCCCGACCGTTTCGGCATGACGCTGGCGGTGTCGGGCATTTCCTTTCCCGCCTTCGCGCTCGGCATGCTGCTGATGGAAGTGTTCTCGGTGCAACTGGGCTGGCTGCCGTCGATCGGCGCCGATACCTGGAAGCACTACATCTTGCCGTCCATCACGCTGGGCGCCGCGGTGGCCGCCGTGATGGCCCGCTTCACCCGCGCCTCCTTCGTCGAAGTGCTGAACGAGGATTTCGTGCGCACCGCGCGGGCCAAGGGCGTGGGCGAGTTCCTGGTGGTGGCCAAGCACTGCCTGCGCAACGCCATGATTCCGGTGGTCACCATGATGGGCCTGCAGTTCGGCTTCCTGCTGGGCGGCTCGATCGTGGTGGAGAAGGTGTTCAACTGGCCTGGCCTCGGACGCCTGCTGGTGGACGCGGTCGAGATGCGCGACTACCCGGTCATCCAGGCCGAGGTGCTGCTGTTCTCGCTCGAGTTCATCCTGATCAACCTGGTGGTCGACGTGTTGTACACCGTCATCAACCCCGCCATTCGTTACAAGTAAGTGAGGCCGGCATGACCCAGCTTTCCACGCCCGCCAACGGCGACACCGCCATCCCGGCCGCAGCCGCCACGCAAGAAGCCGTGCGTACGCCCTGGACCGAGTTCTGGCGCAAATTCCGCAAGCAGCACCTGGCGCTCGGCGCCGGCGTGTTCGTGCTGCTGCTGGTGGCGGTGGCGGTCCTCGCGCCGCACCTGGTGCCTTACGACCCGGAGAATTTCTTCGACTATGACGCGCTCAATGCCGGCCCCTCCGCCGCGCATTGGTTCGGCGTCGATTCGCTCGGACGCGATATTTTCAGCCGCATCCTGGCCGGCGCCCGCATCTCGCTGGCGGCCGGCTTCTTCTCGGTCATCATCGGCGCCATCGTCGGTACCGTGCTGGGTTTGCTGGCCGGTTACTACGAGGGTTGGTGGGACCGCATCGTGATGCGCATCTCCGACGTCCTGTTCGCTTTCCCCGGCATCCTGCTGGCGATCGGCATCGTCGCCATCCTCGGCAACGGCATGACCAACGTGATCTTCGCGGTGGCGGTGTTCAGCATCCCGGCCTTTGCCCGCCTGGTGCGCGGCAATACGCTGATGCTCAAGCGCCTGACCTATGTGGAAGCCGCGCGCAGCATCGGCGCGTCCGACTTCACCATCCTGATGCGGCACATCCTGCCGGGCACCATCTCGTCCATCGTGGTGTATTTCTCGATGCGTATCGGCACCTCGATCATCACCGCGGCCAGCCTGTCTTTCCTCGGGCTCGGCGCGCAGCCGCCCACGCCGGAGTGGGGCGCGATGCTCAACGAAGCCCGCGCCGACATGGTGACCGCGCCGCACGTGGCGATCTTCCCCAGCCTTGCCATTTTCCTGACCGTGCTGGCGTTCAACCTGCTGGGCGACGGGCTGCGCGACGCGCTGGATCCGAAGATCGACCGGCGCTAAGGAACGCACGCAGATGTCCGCATGCATGCCGCATATCGGCGCGTTGCCAGCCGGCGCGCGCAACAGCATCACCGACGTGCCGGGGGTGACGGTGGGCCAATGCACGCTGGCCGACGGCGCCTGCCAGACCGGCGTGACGGTGGTGCTGCCGCATAGCGGCAACTTGTTTACCGACAAGGTGCCGGCCGCCGCGACCGTGCTCAATGGCTTCGGCAAGAGCGTGGGCCTGGTGCAGGTGGAAGAGCTCGGCGTGCTGGAGACGCCCATCGCGCTGAGCAACACCTTTGCCGTGGGCGCGCTGTCGCAGGCGCAGATCCGGCAGGCGATCGCGGCCAACCCGGAGATCGGCCGCGCCTGGCCCACGGTCAACCCGCTGGTGTTCGAGTGCAACGACGGCTACCTGAACGACATACAGGCCATGGCTGTGCAGGAGGCGCACTATGCGCAGGCTTGCGCCGCGGCCAGCGTGGATTTCGCGCAGGGCGCTGTCGGGGCAGGGCGTGGCATGTCGTCGTTCGGGCTGAAAGGCGGCATCGGCTCCGCGTCCCGCCAGGTGGGCGAATACCATGTGGGCGTGCTGGTGCAGGCGAACTTCGGCACCTTGCCCAATTTCACCGTGGCCGGCGCGCGCCTTGGCGGCGTGCTGGCCGAACGGCTCCAGGCGCATACGCAAGCGCCGGCGGAGTCCGGGCCGGAGAAGGGCTCGATCATCATGATCCTGGCCACCGACGCGCCGCTCGACGCCCGCCAGTTGCGCCGCCTTTCGCTACGCGCGGGCGCGGGCCTGGCGCGTACCGGCTCGGTATTCGGCCACGGCTCGGGCGACATCGCGCTCGCTTTTTCCACCGCCTACACCGTGCCCCAGCAAGCCGGCACGCCCATGCCGGCGCTGGCCATGCTGCATGAAACCGGGCTCGACGCGCTGTTCCATGCCGCCGCCGACAGCGTCGAGCAGGCCATCCTGCATGCGCTGTGGCAGGCGGAAACCGTGCATGGCCGTGATGGACACCAGYGTGTCGCGTTGCGCGAACTGATGCCCGGGCTGCCGCAATGGCYGCAGCGCGCGGCACCGACGAACTGAATCTCCACAAGCTATGAAGATCCTGATTTCCACCGACATCGAAGGCGTAGCCGGGGTTTTCCATCCCGAGCAGACGCGTGCCGGCAACGGCGAGTACGAACGCGCCCGCGCCTGGATGACGGCAGAGGCCAATGCCGCCGTCCAGGGCGCCTTCGCGGGCGGYGCGAGCGATGTGCTGGTCAACGATTCGCACGGTGGCTTTCGCAACCTGCTCCCCGACCAGCTCGACCCGCGCGCGCGGCTGGTGTTGGGCAAGCCGCGCTACCTGGGCATGATGGCCGGCGTGCAGGACTGCGACGGCGTCTTCATGATCGGCTACCACGGCCGCGCGCAGAGCCGCGGCATCCTGGCGCACACCATCAACAGCGGCGCGTTCGCCCGTATCTGGCTCAACGGGCAGGAACTGGGCGAGGCCGGCCTGTACGGCGCGCTGGCGGGCGAATTCGGCGTGCCGGTGCTGATGGCCAGCGGCGACGATGTCTTCGTGGATGAAACCCGCCCGCTGATGCCGTGGGTGCGCTATGTGCAGACCAAGGAAGCCGGCGGCAACGGCAGCGGCACCACGCTGTCGCCTGCCGCCTCGCGCGAGGCCATCGCGGCGGCCGCCGAACTGGCGGTGCGCAATGCGGACGGGCGCCCCCTGAAGATCGAAGGCCCGATCCGTTGCCGCCTGCAGACCCAGAGCCCGGCGTTCGCCGACCTGTTTTGCCAGTGGCCAACGCTGGAGCGCATGGACGGTGTCACGCTGGTGTTCGAGGCTGCCTCGGTGCAGGCGGCCGTGCGCATGCTGAACTGCCTGTCGGCGATGTCGTTCATGCTGAAGTAGGGCATTGGCCAGCCTGCATGGCCGGCGCTGGCGCGATGGTGGACAATAGCGGGTGGCGCGCCGCGGGTGGCGGGCCGTTCGCAGCATCCCGCAGCATCGCGTAGCATCCACCACGCAGCGCGCCGGCCCGGACCGGCAAGCGCGGGCAACCGCAGGCACACGCAGATTCATGATCGCAGTCAACGACGGGAGCTGGACGCCCGTATGCAAGGATTTCGTCGAACCCGGCACGCGCTGCCGGCAGCATGTCGGCCGTGGCCGGCATCACGGCTTCGGCAACGGGCAGGCCTATATCCTGCGTGACGCGCAGGGCCACGAGCACCCCTTCGGCGAAGCCTGCGCGCGTGCCGTGCTGGCCGAACCGGGCTTGCTCGACCTGGTTCCCGACTACACGGAGCGGGATGCAGGCCAGCCCGTGCCCGAGCCCACTGCCGCGGACAACGAGGAATTCGAGGCGCCTACCCCCGCCGTGGTGCGCGCGCGGGCCGTTGCCGGCGGCGGACGTGGCGGCAAGGCTGGCGATGCCGCGCTGCGTCGCGCGGCCGCCATCCGCTACCTGGTCCTGCGCATGGAGAAGGTGGCCGSYGTSCCMCGCGTRCAGCCSACSGTGCGSTTYCCGGCGCTGGAAGAGGTCTACCAGGCCTATCTGCAAAGCGGCGAACTGCCGGATGCCCAGGTCAGGCGCATCCTCGCCATCGAGCGCAGCGCGGCCACTCCACCCAAGCTCAAGAGCATCAACCTGCTCGATGTCTACACCGCCCACGTCAAGCTGGAGCGCGTGATCAGGGAATCCAACCGGCTGGAACAGCGCAGGTTCCTGCGCAGCATCCATGACTGGCTGGCGCGGCACTTGGTGCTGTCCGCCGCACAGATCGCTGCCGCGGGCATCCAGATGCATCCACATGCGTTTCGCTCCCTGTTGCTTCGCGAGGCCCCGCAGGCGGATCCCGACGACGCTAAAGGCATTAAGGATGCCAAGGGTGTCAAGAGTGTCAGGGGCGCCAGGGGCGCCAAGGGCTAGCTGGCCGGCTTCGGGTGGCTTCGGATGGCATTGGCAGGCAAGTTGGCGTTTAATAGCGGCACCCTCACTCCTCGCCAAGCGCGAAATCTGCTGTCATGTCCCTGCACACCAGCTTTTCCCGCAGCTATGCCGAAGCCAGGCAGAAATTCCGCGATGCTGCCCATGCCGCCGGCGCCACGCTGACCGATTTTCCCCATCCCACCAAGCGCGGCAGTGCCGGCGAGGAACTCGCCATGGATGTGGCCTGGGTCGGCGACGCCGAGGCCAGGCGCTTCCTGATGGTGACTTCGGGCATGCATGGCGTGGAGGGTTTCTGCGGTTCAGGGGCGCAGGTCGCCATGCTGGGCGACGCCGCGTTGCTGCAGGCGTGCGCCGATGCCGGCGTGGCGCTGCTGATGGTGCATGCGGTCAATCCCTACGGCTTCTCGCATATGCGGCGCGTCAATGAGGACAATGTCGACCTCAACCGCAATTTCATGGATTTCACCAGGCCGTTGCCGGAGAACGCGCCATACGCCGAAGTGGCGCCCATGCTGTTGCCCGAGCAGTGGCCGCCTTCCGAGGCCGCCCAGGCGGCGCTGATGAAGACCGTGGCCGAGAAGGGCTTGTCCTGGTACCAGGCGGCGGTGAGCGCCGGCCAGTATCAGGCGCCCGAAGGGCTGTTCTTCGGCGGCAACAAGGCAACGTGGAGCAACTACACGCTGCGCCGCATCCTGGCGCGCTTCGGTGCCGGGCGCGAAGCCTTGCGCTGGATCGACCTGCATACCGGTCTGGGGCCTTGGGGCTACGGCGAGCCTATCTATATGGGTCCGGACCGCGAAGAGGAAATCGGCGAGGCGCGCGCCATCTGGGGCAGCAATGTCACTTCGATCTACGACGGCTCGTCGGCATCGGCCAATCTCAACGGCATGGCCTGGATGGCCGCGCCGGAGACGTTGCCGACGCTGGCGTACAACGGCATCGCACTTGAGTTCGGCACCTTGCCTGTCACCGAGGTCCTGGAGGCATTACGTGGCGATCATTGGCTGCACCTGCATCCGGAGGCGGACGAAGGCCAGCGGAACCTGATCCGGCAGGCGATGTGGCATGCCTTCTACGGGGATACCGATGACTGGCGCGAGAGCGTCGTGGAGCAGGTCAGGGAGGCCGTGCTGAAGGGATTGGCGGGGTGGTGAGGGGGTGGCCGCGGAACCGCCTTGCCATACGGCGCGGCGGCTGCCGGTCGCTGATCCCTGCCAAGGACTCTTTCGGCGAGCCTGTAGGAATCCGAAAAAGGCCAGACGTAACGCCGGTTACCGGGGCAGTTGAACCTGCGCGATCTTGCGCTCATATAGTTGCCCGTATCGGCCACGTAAAGGTTGCCGCCGGTGTCCACCGCTATGCCAGGCGGGCTCCTGAACGATGCGGCCGGCCCGGCGCCATCGGCTCGGCCTCCGGTGCCGGAGCCGAGCCAGGGTGGTGACCACGTCAGCGGGAGTGATCCAGCGGATCGTGTGGTCACGCGTGCGATGCGGTCACTGTGGCGCGCGGACTGGCGTGATCTTGCGGACCATGTTGTTGTTCGCATCGCTCACATAGACGCTGCCGCCAGCGTCGACCGCGACGGCGGTCGGGTTCCTGAACGACGCGGCGGAGCCGGTGCCATCGGCCTGGCCCGAGGTGGGGGATCCGGCCAGGGTGGTGACCACGCCGGCGGGCGAGATCCTGCGGATTGCGCTGTTGAACGTATCGGCCACGTAGACGTGGCCGATGGCGTCAACCGCGATGCCGTAAGGACCGTTGAACGACGCGGCGGAGCCGGTGCCGTCGGCGAAGCCCGAGGCGGTGGAGCCGGCCAGGGTGGTGACGGCGCCAGCGGGCGAGACTTTGCGGATCATATGGTTGCCCATATCGGCCACGTAAAGGTTGCCGCCCGCGTCCACCGCCACGGCAGCCGGATTTTTGAACGACGCGGCGGAGCCGGTGCCGTCGGCGTGGCCTGATGCGGCGGAGCCGGCCAGGGTGGTGACCACGCCAGCGGGCGAGATCCTGCGGATCATGTGGTTGCCTGAATCGGCCAAATAGAGGTTGCCAGCGGCATCCACCGCCAGGCCGGCCGGGGTGTGGAACGACGCGGCGGAGCCGGTGCCGTCGGCGTAGCCTGACGCGCCGGAACCGGCCAGGGTGGTGACCACGCCCGCGGGCGAGATCTTGCGGACCACGTTGCCTACCGTCTCGGCCACGTACACGTTGCCATTGCCGTCCACTGCCATGCCGACCGGGGTGTTGAACGACGCGGCGGAGCCGGTGCCGTCGGCGCTGCCTGTGGCGCCGGAGCCGGCCAGGGTGGTGACCACGCCCGCGGGCGAGATCTTGCGGATCATGTTGTTGCTTCTATCGGCCACATAGAGGTAGCCGCTGGCGTCCACCGCCGCGCCGAACGGGAAGTCGAACGACGCGGCGGAGCCGACGCCGTTGGCCGAGCCTGGGGTGGTGGTGCCCGCCACGGTGGTGACTTGCGCCAGCGCCTGCGGGCAGGCGATGGCCACGTTGGTCACATTGGCCGTGGCCGTGCCGCTGCCATTGCCGACGGCGCAGAAATGCCACAGCGGCTGGGTGCCCAGCGTCACCGCATAGCTGGCGTTAAAGGCGATCGGCGTGGCAAAGGTAAAGGGGCCGCTGGCTTTCACCATCAGCGCATCGCTGCCATTGTCGAGCAGCGTGATCGGGGTCCCGTCGGCCAGGCCGGAGACGCTGCCGCCGATGGAGTAGGTCGGTTGCGGCGTGGGAGCGGGACTAGTCGGACCAGTGGAAGACGGGCTGGCGGTTGTGGAGGAACCATCCCCGCCGCAGCCGGCCAGCAGGGCAAGCGTCAACATCAGGCAGGACGGGAGCGCCAGTTTGCTGTATGCGGGAGAAAGGGCTTGCTGGTGTCGCGGGACTTCGGGGTTGGTCTCGCAACGGGTGCGATGGGCTTTATGACGCATGGCGGATAGGAATCAGGTGTCGATAACGACAGCGATCCTATCCAAATGCATCACAGCAAAACTGACAAAAACTGACACCGCCCCACCATGTCAGGCTGGTTGTCGCCTCCGCCGGCTTGATCAGTCAAAACCGCGCGGAGCCGTCGAAAACGGCAGCGCCGCTGGTGCCGGGAAGAAAAAGACCGCAGGAATCCGCGGCCGTGTCTTGAGCAAGCCTTCAACCAGGCAGCGCTTCATAGGTCAGCAGGAACACCTGCTCCTCGCCGGCGCTGACCGGCAGCCAGACGATCTCCAGGTCGGGGAATGCCGCTTCCACGTTGGCATGCTCGTTGCCAATCTCCACCACCAGCGCCCCGCCGGGGTTCAGGTGCGCCTTGGCGCCGGCGATGATGCGGCGGACCACGTCCATGCCGTCGTCGCCACCAGCCAGCGCGATGCGCGGCTCGGCCTGGTATTCGGCCGGCAGCGCTTGCATGGAGGTTTCGTTGACGTAGGGCGGGTTGGTGAGAATCACATCGTATTTGGCGCCCGCGGGCAGCGGTGCGTACAGGTCGCCCTCATACAGGCTGATGCGGTCTTCCATCTTGTAGTCCGCCACATTGCGGCGAGCCACAGCCAGCGCGTCCGGCGAGATGTCGACCGCATCGATGCGGGCCTTCGGCCAGACATGCGCGGCGATGATGGGCAGGCAGCCGGAACCGGTGCACAGTTCCAGCACAGGGCCAATTTCGGCGCTGTCGCCCACCCAGGGTTCCAGTCCTTCCTGCAGCAGTTCACCAATGAAGCTGCGCGGCACGATCACGCGCGCATCCACGTAGAAGCGCAGGCCATGCATGAAGGCCTCGTTGGTAATGTAGGCCGCGGGCACGCGTTCGGTGACGCGGCGCTCGATGACGTTCAGCACGGCCTCGACTTCCTCGGGCAGCAGGCGCGCGTCGAGGAAGGGGTCGAGCGTGTCCAGCGGCAGGTGCAGCGTGTGCAGGACCAGGTAGGCGGCTTCGTCGTAGGCGTTGGCGCTGCCGTGGCCAAAAGACAGCTTGGCTTGGGTGAAGCGCGAGACCGCCAGGCGCAGCAGGTCGCGCACAGTGCGCAGGGGGGAGGGTGTGGCCATGGGTTCTTTCTTGTATCCGGGTGTTCGGGCAATAACGTGATCAGGCGGTCAGGCGATCAGACGTTCCAGCACGCCGCGGTAGATGTTCTTCAGGGGTTCGATAAAGCGCACTTCCACGTGCTCGTCGATCTTGTGGATGCTTGCATTGGGTGGCCCGAACTCGATCACCTGCGGGCAGATCTTGGCGATAAAGCGGCCATCCGAGGTGCCGCCGGTGGTGGACAGTTCGGTCTTGACGCCCGTTTCCGCCGCGATGGCACCGGCCAGCGCATCGGAGAGATCGCCGCGCGCGGTCAGGAAGGGCTCGCCACCCAGGGTCCAGGCCAGGTCGTATTCGAGCTGGTGGCGGTCCAGGATCGCATGCACGCGCGCCTTCAGGCCCTCGGGCGTGCTGGCGGTGGAAAAGCGGAAGTTGAAGTCGATGGTGACGTGGCCGGGAATCACGTTGGTGGCGCCGGTGCCAGCGTGGATATTCGACATCTGCCAGGTGGTCGGCGGGAAGTACTCATTGCCCTCGTCCCAGCGCTCGCCGACCAGTTCGGCCAGCGCGGGCGCGGCCAGATGGATGGGGTTCTTCGCCAGGTGCGGGTAGGCGATATGGCCTTGCACGCCCTTCACGGTGAGCTTGCCCGAGAGCGAGCCGCGGCGGCCGTTCTTGACCATGTCGCCGAGCGTGTCGACCGAGGTGGGCTCGCCGATCACGCAGTAATCAAGCCGCTCGCCGCGCGCCTTCAGCGCTTCGACCACCTTGACGGTGCCGTCGTGCGCGGGGCCTTCCTCGTCGCTGGTGATCAGGAACGCGATGGAGCCGGCGTGATCCGGATGCGCCTTGACGAATTCTTCCACGGCCACTACGAAGCCCGCGATCGAGGTCTTCATGTCGGCGGCGCCGCGGCCGTACAGCTTGCCGTCGCGGTGGGAGGGCAGGAAGGGGTCCGAGCCCCATTGCTCCAGCGGGCCGGTGGGCACCACGTCGGTGTGGCCGGCGAAGGCCAGCAGCTTGCCGTCCTGCCCGCGCGTGCCGCGCTTGACGGCCCACAGGTTGGTCACGCGGAAATCGTCCGGGCCGCTGACGATGGCTTCGCAGGCAAAGCCGAGCGCCTTCAGGCGTGTCTCCAGCACGGCCTGGCAGCCTTCATCGGCGGGCGTGACGGAGCGGCGGCGGATCAGGTCTTCGGTGAGGGCGAGTGTGGGGTTCATGGTGGCAGCGAGGAGGCACGTGGCGCCGGAATCCGGCGGGGTGCATTGTTCGAATCTTGCATCCTGGCAGCGCGCATGTCCTGGCGCTGCCATCGGGCTTAAAAGAGGCTTGCGTAATTATCCGGCGAAAACCCCACGCTGACGCTGCCCTTGTGGGCCAGCACAGGACGCTTGATCAGCGAAGGGCTTTGCTGCATCAGCGCAATCGCGCCGGCTTCCTGCTCGGCGCGGGCCTTGTCGGCGTCCGACAGCGCGCGCCAGGTCGTGCCCTTGCGGTTGAGCAGGCTCGCCAGCGGCACATGCGCGAGCCAGCCCCGCAGCATGGCTTCGTCCACGCCTTGCTTCTTGAAGTCGTGGAAGGTGTAGTCCACGCCGTTGGCTTCGAGCCAGGTGCGGGCTTTCTTGACGGTATCGCAGTTGGGAATGCCGTATAGCAGGACAGTCATGGCGAATTCGGGGCCAGCCGGGGCTAGCGCAGCAAGAGGTTGAGGGCGACCACCAGGCCGGCGAGGCCCAGCGCGAAACCGGCCATGGCCACCGCGGTCATCAGGCGCAGCCGGYGGTCCAGCCGCGCGGCCTCGCGGCGCAGGGCCTCGATGGTGATGGCGTGTTGCTCGGCCAGCAGCTTGACGGCCTCGGCCTGCTGCATGGCGGCGTTTTCCAGGTCGGCGATGCGGGCGGCCGCATCGCGCGAGTCCGGGCCGGGCATGTCGGTGCYGCCATCCTTGCGCTTGCCTTTCTTGAGCTTCTCGATGGTCTTGTTGGCCTGTTCGAGGATCGTGGGCAACAGCGAAAGAACGGTGGTGACGGTGGTCGGGTCCAGGGCCATGAGTCGCTTGCGAAGGG
>NZ_JBFTLX010000179.1:0-21117 GCF_056396665.1 Cupriavidus sp. 05T313
GGTGTGAAGCGCAAGGGCGGGTGTGAAGCGCAAGGGCGCGCTCGGGTCCGTGACCGGCGCCGCATAGGCTGCCGTCGGACCGAAGCTGGCCGTCACCGGCAGGTGTGCAACCGCCCAGCGCAACAGGCTTTGACGGACGGCGGCCGCGTGAATCGCCGGAGCCTCCAGTTCGACCGCGCCGGCTGCCAGCACGCCTGCTGCCTGCTGCGCCTGCTGCAGGGTGACCTGCATCGGCCCGACCCACAAGGTCAGCGCAAGCAGGCCCGCGACCGCGCGTGCCGGCACACTGCGGCGCCCCCGATCCGCCATGGAGGCGTCGGGCATGCCGGCGTCTGCCGCTTGCGGATATTGCGGGTTGCACTCGGGCTGCGTGTCCGGTCGGTCGCGATACATGGTGAGTCCTGACGATGCTTTGCTTATTGCTTGATGCTTGATGCGTCTGGGTGGCGGCAGGACCGCCGACGATCGTGGGCGGCGATTGGCCTTACTGGGTGATCCTGGCCTTCGATAGCAACCGGGTGACCAGCGCGGCAGTGGCGCGCTCCAGTTCCTGGGCCTGCAGCGCTTGCTGGATGCCCGGCCTGACCGCTTCGTAGGCCGGTACCTGGGTCGCCCGCACCTCGTCGACCTTGACGAGGAAGCGGCGGTTGTTCCAGGTAATGGGCGCGGCGCTCACCGCACCGGCAGGCAATGTGGAAAGTGCCTGGGCCAGCGGCAACGGCAGGTTCTGGGTCTGTCCCTCCTGCGCCGGCGTCTTGAAGCTGGTCCAGTCCATGGCGCCACCGCTGCCCTTGGATGGCGCGAGGCTCACTGCCTGGGCCACCTTGGCGAAGTCTTCGCCGCTCCTGATGCGCGCCAGGGCCGCGGCGGCGGCTTCGTCGTCGGTCACCTCGATCAGGCGGCCCTTGTATTCCTTGTCGCCAAGGCTTGCCACGATGGCGTTGTAGCGCGCCTTCACCTGCTCGTCGGTGACGGGCGCGGGCTTGATATGGTCCTTGAGCCAGGCCTGGGTCAGGATATTGTTCCTGGCCTCGCGCAGGGCCTGCTGCACGTCGGGGCGCGCTTCCAGCCCCTTGTCCCTGGCGGCTTCCTGGCGGAACAGTTCACGGGCGATCAATTGCTGCTTGACCACGTCGCGTGCCTGCGGCGCATCGGGGAGACCCATCAGCTGCAACGCCCGCGTGATCTGCTCTTCGGTAACGGCGACCCCGTTGACCGAAGCCGCGTGAGCGGCATGCAGGCCCAGCGCCAGCGCGGTGGTGACAAGGAGACGGCTGAGTTGTATTTGCATGACAAGGTCCTTGAAGATCAATAGGTCCAGTTAAAGGTGGCGAGCAGGAGCGTTGCCTTTGCCCCCAGGTAGGCGGGTTGTGCGAGCGGCACGCCCAGCAGCAGTTCACTGGTAAAGGTTTGCCTGGCCCACTGGGCCGACACGCGCAGTCCGGCGCCGGCCCCAGCGACGGACTGCCAGCGGCGCGTCGCTACGTACTGGGCCTGGCCGCCGTCGAGAAACACATATGGCTCCATGCGCATGCCGGCCAGCGCGGGCGCATTGGCCCATGCCAGCTCGTTGCGCAGGTAGGCGCCCCGATCGCCCGCGATCACACCTTCCCGGAAGCCGCGCACGGTGCTCATGCCGCCCGCATAGATCTGCTCCGAGCCGAACAGCGCGACATTGGCCCACTGGCCAACGAGCTGCGCCCGCCAGGCCAGCTGAGCGCGATCGAAAACAAGCGGCAATGGCAGTTGCAGCGTGGCGTTGGCATCCAGCTTCGTGAATTGCGCATGTGCCTCTTCCGGGCGGATGTCGGCCGGATCCCGGGTTGCATTGATGGAAGGCAAACCCCGTGACACGCCTGCTTCGGCCGTGACGTAGCCCGGCTGCCCATTGGCGGCGAAACGGCGCAGGCCGCTCCAGGCCGCCCGCAGTACGGTGAGGCGTTGCGGATCCAGTTGAAGGTTGTTGATCTCCCGCTCGCTCTTGCGGTAGGCAAGCGTCAGGTCGACGGCTTGCCGGCCGGTCTTGTCGCGGGTGAGCACGTGGTTCCAGCCCAGGGTGTGGCCAAAGCTGCGGCCGTACAGCAGCGCCGTGTCGCCAATGACGCTCTGGTACTCCGAGATCGAGCCGGTATAGCTGAAGGTGTTGTAGCCAAACGGCACCGCGGCGGACAGCACCGCGGCGTTGGTATCCGCCGTGCCGATGTAGCTGGCTGAAAACGCCTCCTGGAAGCCCAGGGCATTGTCAGCGTCCAGCCCGAGCCGCGTGCGCGAGATCCCAGTTGTACGGCTGCCGTAGTTGTCTACCCCGGCATTGAAACGGAACCGGTCGCCGGGCTGGTTGGCCAGTGCCACGACGGAACTGCCCGGTGTCTGGCCGGGCAGGATCTGCAGTTCGGCACGATTGCGGCGCAGCCGGTTGATCTGGTCGACGCCCTGCTCCAGATCCTGCAGCCGCACGGTGTCACCCGGCGCCGGGAACTGCCAGGCAGTGCCGGCATCTGTGACCAGTCCCCCACCCATCGTGTCGAACAAGCTGGAACTGGCGGGCCGGATGGCGCGCCCGTTAAGCTGGATCGATTCGAGCTTGCCCGGCACCACCGTCACGACCAGTACGCCAGTGGCAAGGTTCTGCTCCCCCAGGTAGGCGCGGGTGGTGATGTAGCCCTTGGCAACGAAGGCCTCGGTAAAACGCCGCAATAGCAGGTTGATCCGATTGGTACCGAGCGGCTTTCCCAGGAACGGCGCCGTGATGGCGCCGACATCGCTATCAGGGAGGACCGTGTTGCCCTGCACCTGGATGCGCTGGATCACAAAGGTGGTGGAGGATTCCGGTACCGCTTCGACCGGGGCGTCCGACGGCAGCAAAGGCTGAACCTCGATCTGTGCCGGCGGCTGGGTCGCCTCGCGCTCCAGATCCCGCTGGCGTTGCTCGCGCAGCAGGCGCTGGGCGGGATCCTCCGGAACGGGTACCGGTACCGGGCCCGGTGACAGCTGGCTTAGTGCCGGCATGGAGGCGAGCAGCATCGCGGCTGCCGCGATGGCATGGGGGAACGATTTGAACCCGTGCACGATCACCGCCAGAACCAGGAAGTGAGGCCGAGATGATTCTCGATGGCGACGGGATCGCGCTGGCGGGGGCGGATCACGGTAGCGGTGCCGGCGAGCGACACGTCGCCTTCGAAGCTACCGCCGTCGGTCACGGTGTCGCCCACGATACGCGTCCTGGCCGCGGCCATCCAGCTGCCGCCGACGTCCATCGCGTAGAGCCGTGCCCACGTATCGCCGAAGAAGGCCTTGAAGCCGCGGTCGCGCGCGATCGCGGTGTAACCCGTGATGCCGGTGGCATAGGTTACTGGCGCGGTGACCGTAAGGTCTCCCATCGCCCATACGCGGCCGCCCAGGTTCGCGGCCACCTTTCCTGCGTGGATATCGATATTGCCGCTGGCGGACAGCAGTCCGCCAAGCACCGTGGTCGTGGACGATGCCGAGGTGCGGCAGACGATCAGGCAGGAACGGGAATAGTGCGCGCTGCCGGTAGGCACGCCCTCCGTGCGGAACGTATCGGCGGCGCGGATGGCGAGGTTGCCGCTGTCGACCTGGAACTCCCCGCCCCGGTTGATCACGTTCCTGCCGGACAGCGTCATGCCTTTGTCCGCCTTCAGATAGGCAAGCTGTCCCGGCTGGTCCGCGTGGCCATAGTCGATATCGAAACCCGCTGTCTGCGTGGACAGCACCAGCCAACGCTTGCCGGAGGCGGCGTAGAAGGCGCGCTGTTCGTCATTGGCGCCGTCCTGCTTGGTGATGTCGTTGACAAGATCACCTGCGGCTCGCACGTTCAGGTAGCCGTTTGAAATCATGCGGGCGTGGCGGTTGATCACATCGGCGCCGGCCTGCACCACGACATCGTCATCGACGCCGAAGACGATGCCGAGCATTTGCGGAGTCGACGTGTTGAACATGCTGCCCCCCGCTCGTATGGTGACGGCACCGGCCGAAGCTGTATCGTCCGCCATGCGCGTCCGGCCCTCGATCCGGGCGCATGTATTGCGCAGATCGCCGTCGGATTGCATGACCACCCCGCCCCCGGTAGCGATCACCGAGGATTGCGTGGCAACGGAATCCAGCAAGACCGTCCCGCCATGGACGCGGATATCGGTCGCCGCCAACAGGCTGCTGTCATGCTGGGCGTAGTCCGCCGCGGCGGTGATCCTGATTCCGCCTCCGGTGGAACGCACAACAGCATCCTGCAAGACCAGGCTCTGCGCCAGCATGCCAGTGCCTGCCATGCCGTCGACATTGGTGCCGGAAAGCGCGGCGGCATCGGCCTGGATCGTGACCACGCCGCCTCGGGAAACCAGCGCGCTGCGCGAGCCGGCCCGGGTAGTCTGAAGTAGCCTCGCAGCGACCAGCAGGTTGCCCGCCGCGGTCGCCTGCGTGCCGTTCAACGAAAGGCCAGCGCCGGCATCGAACAAGCCGATGCCGCCTGTTGCCTTCAGTGTCGAGTCCGTCAGCTGGATCGGCTGGCTGTGTACCTGGCCCGTTGCGCCAATAACAAGATCGCCCGTCGAACGGGTGCCTGCGCTCAGGGCTGAGCCAGTCAGGCTGACGCGGTCCGAGATGACCTGCAGGTTGCGGCCCGCATCGATGCTGCCGGTACCCGTCAGGCCGCCGCTGCCGACCAGCACGTCCTGCCTGGCCCCGATCCTGCCCGACGCCAGTTGCAAGTCGCCMGTGCCGGACACGATGAAGTCACCCGCCGTAGCGTAGGCAGCGCCGGCGTGACGAACGCCGGCACCCTGATCGGTCACCAGGAGTTCGATACGGCCGGCACTAAGGCTGCCCGCCGCAGTAATGTCCAGCGCGATCCCTTGTCCGGCATTCAGGGCGGGGGCGGAATAGCTGATCCACTTGCTCAGATTGTCCGTGGGAGAAACGCTGGTATCGATCTCTGCCCGGCTGGTTCCGGCCACGGCCCGGATGCGGGCATTGGCGTCGTCGAAGAGATTCTCGAGCTTGCCCTCAATGCGGATCTGCTTGGCCACCAGTTCAAGGTTGAGCAAGGTGCCGGACAGCCCTTCCGGGCCGATCTCGATCGCACCCGCGCTGGTGTTGAGAACCACATTGCGCTGGAGCTGGCCGTTGGCCGCCGTGAAATCGTTGAACGATACCTGCCCGGTGGTCAGCGCGAGATTGCCAATGTTGTGCACCGACGCGCCATTTACGCTGATCCCGTTGGGATTGGCCAGAATGACATTGGCGCGCGGCCCCAGCACGCTCAATGGCCCTTCCAGAATGGAAGGATTGGTGCTGGTTACCTGATTAAGGATCGTCCGGGCGTGCGCCGCGTTGTTGTCGAGATCCACGCCGGCCCGGGGCACGTTGAAGTCGCGATAGGTATTGGTGGAGACGCCACCCACCGCCTGTGCGACGCCCACGGTGATACGGCCATTGGCACCGGTCGCCGCAGTTGTGACAGTGCCGCCGTCTGGCGTGACCCCGCCAGCCAGGCTCCAGGTGGTGGCAAACATTGTGCTAGCCGCGATAGCGGCCAAGCGCAAGCGAGGCCCACGTGCGGATGTGTTCCCAAGATCGACGAATGGTCTTGCCCAATTTCCTGCCTGCTGCACTTCATGCGCCCCGTTGAATGGCTGCGCGGACAGGGCCGTGGTCAGGCTGGAGGCGCTAATACCAAATGGATGGTGCCAACAGCGATTCGCGTCCGCCGCACTGGATCAGGGCGAAACACTAGCAGGATCGCGAAACGCTGAATATCGGATTTGTCTTATTTTGATAAATTTAACAATTCGATCTTAGGACTTGTCTGATTGACTGGTTGTGGAATTTGGTGCAAAGAAGTGGCCATGCACATGCACACAACAACCAATCCATAGGGCGAGAGCATCTTGAAGACACGTGCAAGCCGCAACGCCTGTTCCCGTGCGGGCACATCCTGCATACATCCCCGGACCTCTACATCCTCATTAATTATCAGCCGAAGGACAATGAGCCTGACTATGTCCGCGCATCCTGCTAGGCTGTCGAGGAAGGAAATCCGCAGTTACACTCACGATGACCACTACTTTCCATGGAATGAAATTGCGCTTACTCGGAAGAAGTCGTCGTTATGCATTAGGAATTCTGATAATGTGGCAGGATACATTGTCGTTCACGGCAAAATTCCTGACAATTTCGGCACTTTTATTCGGGGTTAATAATTCGATCGCTTGCAACCCGGGAGAGCACCATTACGTTCACTTTACCGATGCATCAGATGAATCGAGTGGCGCAGAGGCAGGAAAACTCGGAACGTGGATAGTTATTTTAAAAAAATATCAAAATCATCAGATTTTTTTGGATATGCAAAACGCAAAATCGAAGAATATTCAACATAGACAACAGATTGCATCATCGGGATTATTGGACTTGCACTTCTGCATTCTTTTAATCCAAGTCGGATAACGGCCATGAATGCGCGCACGACACCCCACCAAAGTCTGGCTTGACGTATTGCGCATCACAGCCGCCAACCCAGCCGCGATGCACCGCGGCTCATCCGGCAAGACGCCCCCTGCCAGCCTGCCAGGGGGCGCGCGCCAATATGCCAGTGTTTATCGCACTACCGGGGCTGCCGAAACACCGGCAGCCGCTGCTTTCGTCACCTGCTCCATAAAGAACGCCGCGCGCAGCCTGGAAACAGCGGCTTGCGTGCTCTCGTCCACCGACTTCATCAGGTTGGCATATTCCGGCGCCTCGTCCCATTCGCCGGTCACGGGCGTGTGGACCCGTACCGGCTCATACCATTGCAGCCGGTTGGTGCGCAGATCGATCAGCTGGCCCACGAGCGAAACATAGCCCTCCGGTGCGCCAAGCGGCRTGAAGCCGTAGTACTGGCGCGCCGTGCCAAGCCAGCGCGGCGCCACCAGCAGCAGCCGGTCCGCACCATATTGTTTTGCCAGCGGCCGGTAGTCCATCTCGGCGACGCCGTCTCCGGAGCCTTCTGTGAATTTCTTCAATTGCTCCATATCCAGCGGCTCAGGCACCAGCACGACCTTGATCTGACGCGACTCCAGGCCCTTCGCGAATTCCTGCGGCAGCGCCTTCACCACGGAGAAATCCTGACGCTGCAAACGCTCCACGATCGCCTGCGCGTTGGCCTTGTTGATCGCGTAGTCAAGAATCCCCTGCGCGCCGACCATGCTGTGGTTGGGCTCCGGCAGCTTTTGCACTGCCACGGCCACAGTGCTCGTCCGGTCATCGAAGAGCTTCGTGGAGGCGGGGATCGGCTTTTGCACGACAGCACAACCAGCCAGCAAACTGAGCGCCAGGAACAGCCCGGCAAGACGGATACGACCCATGATTTTCCTTGTTGATTTACGTCGTCGAACGCAGCGCTGGCGGCAACCCTCGGCCAGATTCCTCATAGCGAGGCTTGCCTAACCACGTGGTGCGTTCTCTTTTTTGCCGGTGGCGCATCCGTGCCCACGGATGGAAGGGGAAGTGAATCAAGCTACGTGAGATGGCGACGCCATTATCGACATGACTTTTCACGCCCCTCGCGTCCGCAGCCCCGGATTGGGGCGGGGATAGGCGCATCACCAGCGTCTCGTTGGTATCGGCGTCGAAGTTGGCGTCCAGTACCCCACTGAASTCTGGCTTGACGCCTTGATCCACAATCCGCCTGCACTCGCCGCCAAGTTGGGGCGCTGCGATTCGGACAGGTTTTGTGAAATGGCGCCGGCTGTAATACGAATATTCTTAATTGGATTTGCGGAAATTTCCGATCTTCAACAATCCACGTTCGAAAGACGCCAGTCGCGCCTCGGAAACCGGCGCGCTTCGTCGCTTGCGAAAATCGGCTACGCCAACGGCTGTCTCACCTTTACCGCCACGCGTATCCGCCCTCACCCGATCACTTCACCCGCCAACTCCATCTCAAGCCAGGCCCGAAACCGCTCCACCCCAGGTCGCACCACGCTCGACGCAACAATCTGGTAGGTCGGGCCCTCTGCCACATGCTCGGGCAGGACCACCTGCAACTGCCCGCTCTTGAGCATCGGCAGCACCATCGGCGTACGCCCTATCGCAATGCCCGCCTGCTGGGCGGCGGCATTCAGCACATGCGCGTACTGCGAAAAATACAGGCACGCCTGCTTGGACGAGCGCATCAGGCCCAGGCGCTGGTACCACTGTGTCCACGACATCCAGTCAAAGCGGGCGCCGGGGTCATGGAACACCAGCAAAGGCGTATCGAGGATCTGCCGCGCCTCCGTAATGCGTGCCGCCACGGCCGGCGCGGCCACCAGCAGCAGGCGCTCTTGCAGCAGTGGGCGGGGATCGTCCCGGCCAAGCGGATGCGCGTTGAGCCGGATGGCGAGGTCGATGCCTTCGCGTTCGAGGTTGAGCATCGCTTCCGAGGCATCGATGCGAACGTCGATGCCGGGCTCGGCCGCCTGGAATCGCGCCAGCTTGGGCACCARCCAGAGCGAGGCGAACGACGGCGTGGTGGTGACGGCGATGGAGATGCGGTCGACGGCAAGCAGGCGGTCGATAGCGGCGCCCAGCTGGCCAATTGACAAACGCGCCGCCTCAAACAGCTGGCGGCCTTCCGGTGTCAGGCTCAGGCCCTTGCCGCCGCGCAGGAACAGCGCCGCGCCAAGCACGTCCTCCAGGCTCTTGACCTGTTTGCTGACCGCCGATTGGGTGATGCAAAGCTCTTCGGCGGCGGCGGTGAAACTCAGGTGGCGCGCCGCGGATTCGAAGCCACGCAGGGCTTCCAGCGACATGGCGCGCAACGCATTGGTCGAGGCTCGGCTCAGGATTGACATGACGGCCAGGCATACCCTTGATGAAAAAGCTTCCGGGCGGCCCTGGCGGTTCCCGGCAAGAATGCAAGCACCGCTCCAGAGATTGGCGCGCTCGCCAGGAGGCTATCGTGAGCACTACGCAAGGCAACTGGATCCTCGGCCCGGACCCGCTGCGGATCCCGCTCGGAATGGGATCTTACCTGATCTGCACGGAGGGCATGGTGTGGCTCACGCAGCAGTCTGCCGCACTGGAAGCGGCTGGGCGCGACACGATACTGGCTTGCGGCGATCGCTTTTGCGCCGGGCGGGAGGCGGTGGTCTTTGTTTCCAGCTTTCGCGGCCGCCCGGCACGCATCGCCGTTCGCGGAACCGCCTGACCATTTCACCTCGCCTGCACCAGCACGGAAGTCAAGACAATGAGGACAACCACGGGATGCAAACATGACCGATATTACCGACATGGCCAACGCGAAAGAGCTGGTGCAATATGAACAACTCGGCCAGCATGCATTGTTGACACTGAACCGCCCCGGCAAGCTTAACGCCCTGAGCTATCCGCTCATCGACGCGCTGATGGACAGGCTCGATGCTCTTGAGGCCGACCCTGCCGTGCGTTGTGTCATCCTTACCGGCAGCGGTACGCGCGCCTTCAGCGCGGGCGCCGACATTGCAGGCTTCGCGCCGGACATCGCGGCTTCGCCGGAACAGGCGCTGCGCAGCTTCCTGCAGCGGGGACAGGCCATGACGCGGCGCATCGAAGCCTTCCCCAAGCCGGTCATCGCGGCGGTCAACGGCCTGGCTTTCGGCGGCGGTTGCGAGACCGTGGAAGCCTGCAGCTTGGCCATCGCGGCCGGGCACGCTACCTTTGCCAAACCCGAGATCAAGCTGGGCTTCCCGCCCACCTTCGGCGGCACCCAGCGCCTGCCGCGCCATGTGGGCCGCAAGCGCGCCAATGAAATGATCCTGACAGGCGAGCCCATCGACGCGGACGCCGCGCTGCGGTTCGGCCTGGTCAATCAGGTAGTGGATGCCGCTGACCTGCTGCCCGCCTGCCTGCGGCTGGCCGACCGGATTGCGCGGCATTCATCGATTGCCGTCACCGCCTCGCTGCGCGCGGTCCCGCGGGGCATCAACCTGCCGATCGACGAAGGCCTGGCGGTGGAAGCCATGCAGTTCATGATCGCCGCGGGTTCGCTCGATGCGCGCGAAGGCAGCCGCGCCTTCGTCGAAAAGCGTCCGGCGGTGTTTCGCGGGGCGTGAGCGGGCGTACCGGCCGTGGCGAAGCACTGGCGCTGGCACGCGCCGGGCTGGCAATGGCCGCTTGCAGCGCATATATTGACCAGCACAAGCGCGGCCAACTGGCCGGCCATCCGCCTCTGGCGGCGGATGGCCGGGACAGCGTGCCAAAGGAGACTGGCGATGCAAGCGGAGATGGCCGGCACGGCCGCACCCGACTCCTCCAGACTGGGCGCGGTGCTGCGCGTCACCAGCGGCAACTTCCTCGAACAGTTCGACTTCTTCCTGTTCGGCTTCTACGCCACCTATATCTCCCACGCTTTCTTTCCGGCCAATAGCGAGTTCGCCTCGCTGATGCTGACCTTCGCCGTGTTTGGCGCGGGGTTCCTGATGCGCCCGCTGGGCGCCATCATGCTGGGTGCCTATATCGACAAGGTGGGACGCCGCAAGGGACTGATCGTGACGCTGTCGCTCATGGCAAGCGGCACCATCCTGATCGCCCTCGTGCCAGGCTATGCCACCATCGGCCTGCTGGCGCCGCTGCTGGTGCTCACCGGCCGCCTGTTGCAGGGCTTCTCCGCGGGCGCCGAACTGGGCGGCGTTTCGGTCTACCTGGCTGAAATGGCAACGCCGGGCCACAAGGGCTTCTATACCGCTTGGCAGTCGGCCAGCCAGCAGATTGCCATCATCGTGGCGGCCGGGCTCGGCTTTGGCCTGAACCGCTGGCTGACCGCCGAGGAACTGGGTGCCTGGGGCTGGCGCATTCCGTTCTTTGTCGGCTGCCTGATCGTGCCTTTCCTTTTCGTGCTGCGCCGTTCGTTGCAGGAAACCGTGGAGTTCCGCGCCCGGCGGCACCATCCCAGCACGCGCGAGGTATTCGATTCCATGCTGCGCAACTGGCGCACGGTGCTGGCCGGCATGCTGCTGGTGGCAATGACCACCACCACGTTTTACCTGATCACCGTCTATACCCCGACCTTTGGCAAGACGGTGCTCAAGCTCAGCACCGCCGACAGCCTGGCAGTGACGCTGTGCGTGGGCATCTCCAACTTTCTCTGGCTGCCTGTTGGCGGCGCGCTCTCCGACCGCATCGGCCGCCGTCCTATCCTGCTGGCGATTTCGGCGATCGCCCTGGCCACAGCCTATCCCGCGCTATCGTGGCTGGCCGGCGCGCCCAGCTTCGAACGCATGCTGCTGGTGCTGCTGTGGCTCTCCTTCCTCTTTGGCATGTACAACGGCGCCATGGTGGTGGCGCTGACCGAGGTGATGCCGGTCGAGGTGCGGGTGGCGGGTTTCTCGCTGGCCTACAGCCTGGCCACGGCCGTGTTCGGCGGGTTTACGCCGGCAGTGTCGACCTACCTGATCGAGGCCACCGGCGACAAGGCCGCGCCGGGTTACTGGATGTCCTTTGCCGCTGCGTGCGGGTTGCTGGCCACCATCATCCTGTATCGCAAGGCGCGCCCCGTGGCCAAGGCATTTTGACGACAATCAGGCGCCGCAAACAGCATGATTTGGCAGCGCCGCCCCCTTGCGCACCGTTTCCGCACCGTTTCCGCACCATTTTCGCGCCGTTTGTGCACCGCACCAACCATTCCCGGCAAGCCCCTCTTCCAAAAAGCCAAATTGTCGAAGCCGGCGCAAGGCGCGACACTCCGTACCTGCAGCGGGCGCCACGGGCGCGGCGGGCAAGCCATCGCCCGCCCGGCATTGCGCCCGCCAGCCTGGCACGAGAACAAGGCAGCATGCCAGCCACGCGATAAGCAGGAACACCCCGAGAGCCGCAACGGCAGCCCTATGTCACCGACAAGCACTGACTTCACCCCCCTCGCCGCCTTGGTCGACGCTCAAGCCGCGCTACGGCCGCGGCACCCGGCCGTGGTGCTGGACCAGCGCAGCATTGACTTCGCCGGCCTGAACCGGCTCGCCGACCGCGTCGCCGCCGCGCTGCAGCGCGATGGTGTGCCGGCGCGGGGGGCCGTGGCCATCTGCGCGGCAACCTCGATCGAATACGTCGCCGCCTTCCTCGGCAGCCTGCGCGCCGGCGTGGCGGTGGCGCCGCTGTCCCCGGCCCTGAACCCGGAGACGCTGCGCGGCATGGTGCAGGATTCGGGGGCGCGCCGGCTGTTTATCGACGCCGGCACGCGCAGCGCCTTGCAAGGGCTGGAAGCCGAACTCGGGATTCCTTGCATCGCGCTGGACGACAGCGGCGCGGGCCTGGCCTTCACGGAGTGGCTGGCACCGCCGGACGCGCGCCCGGCGAGCGTCGACGTGCAGCCCGACTGGCCCTTCAACCTGATCTACTCGTCCGGCACCACCGGCGTGCCCAAGGGCATCATCCAGCCCTTCGGCATGCGCTCGTCGCACGTGCAGCGCGCCACCCAGGGCGGTTACGGCCCCGACAGCGTGGCGCTGCTATCGACCCCGCTGTACTCCAACACCACGCTGGTCAGCCTGTTTCCCACCTTGTCGCTGGGCGGCACCGTGGTGCTGATGCGCAAGTTCGACGCCGGCCAGTATCTCGAACTGGCGGCCAGGCACCGTGTCACCCACACCATGCTGGTGCCGGTGCAGTACCAGCGCATCCTGGCGCACCCGGATTTCGCCCGCACCGACTTGTCGTCGTTCCGCTACAAGTTTTGCACCAGCGCGCCCTTCGCCGCCGCACTGAAGGCTGAAGTGCTGGCACGCTGGCCCGGCGCGCTGATCGAGTACTACGGCATGACCGAGGGCGGTGGGCGGTGCGAGCTGCGCGCGCATGAACATCCGGACAAATTGCACACGGTCGGGCGCCCTTCCGCGGATACGGATATGCGGCTGCTGGACGACGATGGCCGGGAGTTGCCGGCCGATGCGCCGGCCGGCACGCCGGGCGAGATCGTCGGGCACTCGCCCGCGATGATGTCCGGCTACCACAATCATCCGGAGAAGACCGCGGAGGCCGAGTGGTTCGATGCCGCCGGCAAGCGCTTCATCCGCACGGGCGATGTCGGTTACTTCGATGCCGACGGCTTTCTCGTCCTGATGGACCGCAAGAAGGACATGGTCATCTCGGGTGGCTTCAATATCTATCCGAGCGATATCGAGGCGGTATTGCTGGAACATGCGGACATCGCCGACGCGGCCGTGGTCGGCGTGCCCTCGGAGCGCTGGGGCGAAACGCCGGTGGCCTTCGTGGTGCTGCAGCCGGGCGCCACGTCCGATACAGCCGGACTGCTGGACTGGGTCAACGGGCGGCTCGAAAAAATGCAGCGGCTTGCCGCACTGGTGTTGACGGACGAACTGCCGCGCAACGCTATCGGTAAAGTGCTCAAGCGCGACTTGCGCGAACAGTACGGGCGCGCGCCCTGAACGCGAAGCACGCCGCGACAAGCAAGAACGCGAGGCATCTGTTTTAATCATTTCGCCGGTTCGATGATTCGATGATTCGATGTTTCATTGATTCGACGATTGCAGGACAACAAAGTACCCCGAACAACCAGGGAGACCCATGAGCATCAAAGGCAAGGCATATATCGTCGGGGCCTACGAGCACCCGACCCGCAAGGCACCGGACAAGACCGTCGCGCAACTGCACGCCGAGTGCGCCAAGGGCGCGCTGGAGGACGCAGGACTCAGCCTGCAGGACGTGGATGGCTATTTCTGCGCGGGCGACGCGCCCGGCCTCGGCGCGCTCAAYATGGTCGACTACCTCGGCCTGAAGGTGCGCCACGTCGATTCCACCGACACCGGCGGCTCGGCGTACCTCGTCCACGTGTCGCACGCCRCGCAGGCCATCGCCGCCGGCAAGTGCAATGTGGCGCTGATCACGCTGGCGGGGCGGCCGCGCTCGGAAGGGTCGAGCGGCACGCAAGCGCG
Source organism: Cupriavidus sp. 05T313 (assembly GCF_056396665.1). Lineage (NCBI taxonomy): Bacteria > Pseudomonadati > Pseudomonadota > Betaproteobacteria > Burkholderiales > Burkholderiaceae > Cupriavidus > Cupriavidus sp. 05T313. The sequence goes on from NZ_JBFTLX010000179.1 coordinate 13,896, forward strand.
CAACTGGGGCGCCAACCTGCCCGACCAGCCGTTCGAGGCGCCGTTCAACCCGGTGACKKTGAATCTGTACGCGATGGTGGCGATGCGCCACATGTACCAGTACGGCACCACCAGCGAGCAGCTGGCGTGGATCAAGGTCGCAGCGTCGCATCATGCCCAGCACAATCCCAACGCCATGTTGCGCGATGTGGTGACCGTTGACGRCGTGCTGAACTCGCCAATGATCTCCGATCCACTCCGCAAGCTCGACTGCTGCGTGGTGTCCGACGGCGGCGGCGCGCTCATCGTGGCGCGTCCGGAAATCGCCGCCAGGCTCAAGCGTCCCAAGGTCAAGATCCTTGGCGCCGGCGAAGCCGTCAAGGGCCAGCTCGGCGGCATGGTGGACCTGAGCTGGTCGGGCGCCGCCATTTCGGGCCCGGTCGCCTTTGAAGAAGCCGGCATCCGGCCGTCCGACATCAAGTACGCCTCGATCTACGACAGCTTCACCATCACGGTGCTGATGCAGCTGGAAGACCTGGGCTTCTGCAAGAAGGGCGAAGGCGGCAAGTTCGTGGCCGACGGCAACCTGATTTCCGGCGTGGGCAAGCTGCCCTTCAATACCGACGGCGGCGGCCTGTGCAACAACCATCCCGCCAACCGCGGCGGCATCACCAAGGTGATCGAGGCCGTGCGCCAGTTGCGCGGCGAAGCGCACCCAGCGTCACGCGCCGTGCGGGTCCCACGCCCTTCTGCATTGCCTATGTGGCGCTGGAAGAGGGCGTGACCATGATGACCAACATCGTGGATTGCGACCTGGATACCGTGCGTATCGGGCAGGAAGTGAAACTCGTGTTCACGCCGACGGAGGATGGGCCGCCCATGCCCACCTTCACGCCGCGCTGAGCGGCGTCAGCGCAAGAAGGCCCGCGGCCCGGCCGCGGCGCCACTCACATGGGCATCAGTCCACGCCGCCTCCGGACGGCTGGCTCCTCCCCGATGCCGTCCATGCAGCCGACACCGCGCCGGCGTGGTCCGAAGTCTGGATTCCTGTGCGTCGTTTCCTATCGGAAGCGGGCGGCCAGGGCGTAGCTGGCAAGAAAGCACAGGGCTTTCCAGCGCCTGAATGTCCGGGACACCAGACAGGCAGCGAGAGCGTTTTCAACGCGCAATAGCGACGAATTCATCACGCGCCTGCCCCCAGGATTCCCCCGCGCAGCGAAATGTCTTCTCATTTCCGCTCCAGCCCTACAGTTCTCCAACAGCCTTCCGTTAGCCGGGGCATGCTGGCCGACAACAAAATTGTCGGAGGCCTTTTTCCACAACCGCCCCCTACCCATCGCGCATGCTTCTCTCGCTACGTACACGCATTACGGCGACCTGTGTCGCCATTGTTGTCACCGCCCTGTCCGCATCCACCGCCATCACCTACGTTGTCACGAAGCACAGCGACGAACGCGCCCTGAGGCAAAACCTCGCCACAATCACCCAAGGCAACGCCCAGGCCATCACCGAATGGCTGACCGCGAGAGCCGCCATGGTGGAAGCAGTTTCCCCTGAGAGCCTCGCCAGCGACCCCATGTCCGCGGTCACGCAACTGGAGAAATCCGGCGGCTTTGTCGTGGCTTACGCCGGCTTTCCCGACAAGCGCGCCGTATTCTCCCGCGACCTTGGCATCCCCGCCGGTTACGACCCCACGGGCCGCCCGTGGTACCAGGCTGCCGTCAAGACCGGCAAGCTGGTGATCACGCAACCCTATGAGGACATTGCCTCGAAGAAAYTCGTGGTGACGCTGGCCCTGCCGGTGTTGGCCAATGGCGAGCTGAAGGCCGTCGTGGCCGCCGACGTGAACCTGGATGCCGTCACTTCCATCGTGACGGGCATCCACCCCACCCCTGCCAGCTTCGCCTTCCTGGCTGACAACAACGGCCGCATCGTTGCGCATCCCGATGCGAAGCTCAACCTCAAGCCGGCCACCGACCTGTCCGCCGAGTTGACAACGAACGCGCTCGGCAGCCTGGCCGATCCCGAGAAGCCACTCGCGGTGAAGATTGCCGGCGCCGCCAAGCTGCTCCATGCGGAGCCGGTGAAGAATTCGGACTGGGAACTGGTTGTCGCCATGGATGAGGGAGAGGCCCTGGCCGGTCTGCGTAGTGTGCTGCGGGCCATGTTCATGACGCTGGTGGTCGTGGCGTGTCTCGCGGCCGGTGTGGGCTCCGTGATGACTGCCTCGGCGTTCCGGCGGCTGTCCCAGGTGCGCGAAGCGATGGATGAGATCGGCTCCGGGCACGGCGACCTGACCAAGCGGCTGCCCGCTGACGGAGAAGACGAAGTCGCCCAGATCGCCCGCTCGTTCAATCAGTTTGCCGACAAGCTGTCGACCGTCCTGATCGATATCCGCGACAGCAGCGAATCCGTGCGGACCGCGGCCGCGGAAATCTCCCAGGGCAATATCGATCTTTCATCGCGCACCGAGCAGGCCGCCGCCAGCCTGGAACAGACGGCCGCGTCCATGGACCAGCTTACCGGCACCGTGCAGAACTCGGCCGAAGCCGCCGTGCGCGCCGGCGAGCTGGCCGCCTCGGCCTCGCAGGTCGCCAACCGGGGGGGCGAAGCCGTTGCGCGGGTGGTGACCACGATGCAGGAGATTTCCACGGCATCGGCCAAGATCCACGACATCATCGGTGTCATCGACGGCATCGCATTCCAGACCAATATCCTGGCGCTGAACGCCGCCGTGGAAGCCGCCCGCGCCGGTGAACAAGGCCGCGGGTTCGCCGTGGTGGCCGGCGAAGTCCGCACCCTTGCGCAACGCAGCGCGCAGGCCGCCAAGGAAATCAAGGCCTTGATCAGCAAGTCGGTGGCGAAGGTGGATTCGGGCGCGGACCTTGTGCAGGAAGCAGGGGAAACCATGAACAGCATCGTCGCCAGCGTGAAGCAGGTCGAGCAGGTGCTTCGGGAAATCTCGGCCGCCGGCAGCGAGCAAAGCGTCGGCATCATGCAGGTCAACCAGGCCGTGGGCCAGCTCGACAACACGACGCAACAGAATGCGGCGCTGGTCGAGCAAGCGTCGGCCGCTGCCGGCTTCCTGCATGAGCAAGCCAACAAGCTTGCCGATGCGGTGAGCCAGTTCCGGCTGGCCAGGGCCCATGGCGACGCCAGGGCCGTAGCCTGAAGCGCCGGACAGGAGGCGGCATGTGCCAAAGCCGTCTGCAATGACGACGGCGTCCACTTCACTCTCTCCCCTCAGGGGGAGATTTGGAAAGAGAGGGCTCCGCTACGGCTGAACCCTCTTTTCATTCGGAGAGGACATACGCCGTGGTGGGCCGCAAAGCTGCCCAGAAAGAAGCGTCCCTTCCCTCCTTTCCAACCTTCCAACCGCATTTGAAGAAATATCCCAAATACTGGCAGCTTGCACGTGGCATAAAATACACTTCGCCGCGTCCAGGCACGATCCGAACGCGGCCTCATCCACCTCGCAATGCCTGTAAGGCAGGAGACCCCCCTCGCATGACTGTGTTCCAAGGGACCGGCGCCCTTTTCACCCTCATCGCCATTTTTGGCGTCATCAACCACCGCTTTATCAAGCTGCCCGATACATTGGGCATCACTGCCGTCGGCCTGGTGGCCTGCCTGAGCGTCTCCATCCTCGGCTTCAACCATCCTGAAATGGTCGCGCAGGCCCGCAAGCTGGTGGCCCAGATCGATTTCTCCGATGTTGTGTTCCATGGCCTGCTCAGCCTGCTGCTGTTTGCCGGCGCCCTCCACGTCGACCTCTCACGCATGCGCCGTCAGCGCCGGGCCGTGATCATGCTGGCCACCGTGGGCGTGGTGATCTCCACCGCCGCGGTCGGTGCCGGCTTCTACTATGTGGCGCAATGGCTCGGCCACCCGATCAGCCTGCTGTGGTGCCTGGTATTCGGCGCCCTGATTTCTCCCACCGACCCGATCGCCGTGCTGAGCGTGCTCAAGAGCGCGGGCGCGCCGGAAAGCCTGGAAACCAAGATTGCCGGCGAGTCCCTGTTCAACGACGGCACCGCGGTGGTGGCGTTCCTGACGCTGGTGGGCCTGGCCACCGGCGCCACCGATTTCTCTCCCTCCCATGTGGCGGTGGCGCTGGTGCGCGAAGTGCTTGGCGCCGTGGCGCTGGGCATCGTGGTCGGCTACGTGGCATCGCTGCTGCTGCGGGGTATCGACAGCTATCCCGTCGAGATCCTGATCACGCTGGCGCTGGCCACCGGCGGCTACAGCCTGGCCGAAGTGGTACACGTGTCGGCGCCGCTGTCGGTGGTCATCATGGGCCTGGTGATCGGTAATCACAGCGCCACCAAGTCGATGTCGGAAAAGACGCGCGAGCATTTGTTCAACTTCTGGGGCCTGCTCGACGAGTTGCTCAACCTGGTGTTGTTCGGCCTGATCGGGCTGGAGATCATCRCCCTGTCCCTGCAGCTGCATATCGTCTGGCTGGGGCTCGCGGCGATTCCCGTGGTGCTGCTGGCGCGCGGCATCAGCGTGGCCATCCCGCTGCTGGCGCTGCAGAACTTCCGCCGGCTCAATCCGCACTCGGCCACCATCATGACCTGGGGCGGCCTGCGCGGCGGCATCTCGATCGCGCTGGCGCTATCGCTGCCGGAGTTCCCGGGCCGCGAGATGCTGATCGGCGTGACCTACCTGGTGGTGGTGTTCAGCCTGCTGATCCAGGCCACCACGCTGGGCAAGCTGGTCAGGCACCTGAATGGCCTGAACGCGAAGCGATAGCCGCAAGGCGCGCGGCGGAGCGCATCCGGCGCGCGCATCGGCCTTACAGACGGCTCTGGTAGATCTTGTCGAATTCGCCGCCATCGGCGAAATGCCGGCTCTGGGCCTGGGCCCAGCTACCGAACACATCGCTCACGGAGAACAGCTGGATCGGCCGGAACAGCGCCGCGTGGGTTTTTAGCACGGCCGCCGAACGCGGCCGGTAGAACTGGCGGGCGATCACGTCCTGGCCGGCATCGGACCACAGGTATTGCAGGTAAGCCGTCGCCACCTTGCGCGTGCCGCGCTTGTCCACCACCTTGTCGACCACGGCCACCGGCGCCTCCGCGATGATCGACTGGCTCGGATACACCACCTCGAAATTGTCCCCCAGTTCCTTGCGGATCTGGTGCACCTCGCTCTCGAAGGTGGCCAGCACATCGCCAAGCTGGCGCTGCGTAAAACTGGTGGTCGCGCCCCGGCCGCCCGTATCGAGCACCGGCACATTGCGGAACAGCCGGCTCACCGCGTCGCGCGCCTGCGCCTCGCTGCCGCCCTTGCGGATGGCCGCGCCCCACGCCGCCAGATAGGTGTAGCGCCCGTTGCCCGAGGTCTTGGGATTGGGCACGATCACCTGCACGCCCGAGCGGCCCAGGTCCTCCCAGTCCAGGATGCGCTTGGGATTGCCCTTGCGTACCAGGAACACGATGGTGGAGTAGTACGGCGCGGCATTGTCGGGCAAGCGCTTCTTCCAGTCCTGCACCACCACGCCGCGTTGCACCAGGATGTCGATATCGGTCTCCTGGTTCATCGTCACCACGTCGGCCTCCAGGCCATCGGCCACCGAACGCGCCTGCTTGCTGGAGCCGCCGTGCGACTGGTTGACGACGAGCGTCTCGCCGCTCGCCTGCTTCCAGTTGGCGACAAAACCAGGGTTTATCTCGCGGTACAGCTCGCGGGTGACGTCATAGCCGGCGTTGAGGATGGCGGTGTCGGCCAGCGCGGGCAAGGCCGCGCCGAGCAGCAGGCCCGTGGCAAGGAGACGGTGCAGGAGGATTGGCATGTGGTGGACGGTGGTTGGATGAGAGGAAGCGGCGCCGCGCCGCAAGAGCCGACGCGCGCGCGACCTTTCATTGTCCACAGCAAGGCAACCGGGACGGAACGAAGCTTTCCGCATGTCGATAGACGGTCGACAGCCGGGCGTCCAAAGAAAGAACATGATCCGGCGCTCGCTCAACGGCTCCTGTCCTTCCCCTACCCGCCGTGGGGGGGCTACCGCCATGGCAGGCGCCTATCATCAAGGCTGCGTCGAGAGGCCTCCCGCAGTCCTCCCAGCTTCGCACCCGCGCCGCAAGCCGGAAACGCAGACGCCTTGCGGCGCCATTGCTGTAGCCGCTTCTGCCGGCGCCGGCGCCACTAAGAACTATTTCACAGGACGTGAGATGACCGAAGTCACCCTTGCCTTGACCGACATCCCGGACGGCCGCTGCCGGCTGCTCCGCATTGGCACGCATGAAGTCGCGGTGTTCCATGTCAATGGACATGTCCACGCACTGGCCGACAGTTGCCCCCACGCCGGCGCATCGCTGGCGGGGGGCAAAGTCGACGGCACCACCGTCCAGTGCCGAGCGCATGGCTTGCGGTTCAACCTGGCAACCGGCCACATGGCGGGTAACGCCGCCCTGGCGGTCAAGTGCTACCCGGTAACCGTTTCCGGCGGGATGGTTACGGTTGCGGCACCCGACGACTGACGCGCCCCCAGCCGGGCGGACGCTCTAGGCGTTACGAATGAATGCCCGGACTTCCGGGTAAATGTCCTCGCGCCAGCGGCGGCCAGAGAAGATGCCATAGTGGCCGCACCCGGCGGCGGTAATGTGCTTCTTGCCCTCTCGCGCGATGCCAGTGCACAACTCGTGCGCCGCCGCCGTCTGGCCGGCGCCCGAGATGTCGTCCAGTTCGCCTTCGATGGTCAACAGCAGAGTGCCCTTGATGTCCTGCGGCCGCACCGGCTTGCCGTCGACTTCCCAGGTGCCGTTGGCAAGGCGGAATTCCTGGAATACCTCGCGGATGGTGTCGAGGTAGAACTCGGCGTCGATATCCAGCACCGCGTTGTATTCGTCGTAGAAGCGCACATGGGCTTCCGCGTCGTCGGCATCGCCTTCGACCAGGTTCAGGTAATAGTCGTAGTGCGAAGTCAGGTGACGGTCCGGGTTCATCGCGACGAAGCCTGCGTGCTGCAAAAAGCCCGGATACACCTTGCGGCCATGCCCGGGGTAATTCGCCGGCACCGTGTGAATCACATTATTTTCGAACCACTTGAACGACTTGTTGGTCGCCAGCGAATTCACCGCGGTCGGACTGCGCCGCGCATCGATCGGRCCGCCCATCATGGTCATGGTCTTGGGCGTCTTCTCGCCGGCCGAGGCCAGCAGGGAGATGGCCGCGAGCACCGGCACCGTAGGCTGGCACACCGAAATCACATGCAGGTTTTCCGCGCCGATGTGGCGGA